>NZ_CP080269.1:3195000-3492500 GCF_019431355.1 Paenibacillus sp. R14(2021) | reverse complement strand
AAGTCAGACCGTAAGGACTGGTGGAGCGCATTCAAGTGAGAATGCCGGTATGAGTAACGAAAAGACAAGTGAGAATCTTGTCCGCCGTAAGACTAAGGTTTCCTGAGGAAGGCTCGTCCGCTCAGGGTAAGTCGGGACCTAAGGCGAGGCCGAAAGGCGTAGTCGAAGGACAACAGGTTGATATTCCTGTACCACCGTAAGCCGTTACGAGCAATGGGGTGACGCAGAAGGATAGTGACGCGGGCTGATGGATGCCCGTCCAAGCAGTGAGGCTGATGTGTAGGCAAATCCGCACATCGATAAGGCTGGGCTGTGATGGGGAGCGAAAATTGCAGTAGCGAAGGTCATGAGTTCAGGCTGCCAAGAAAAGCCTCTAGCCAGGTGAAGGTGCCCGTACCGCAAACCGACACAGGTAGTCGAGCAGAGTATGCTAAGGCGCTCGGAAGAACTCTCGTTAAGGAACTCGGCAAAATGACCCCGTAACTTCGGGAGAAGGGGTGCCTCGGTAGGGTGAATAGCCCGAGGGGGCCGCAGTGAAAAGGCCCAAGCGACTGTTTAGCAAAAACACAGGTCTGTGCGAAGCCGTAAGGCGAAGTATACGGGCTGACGCCTGCCCGGTGCTGGAAGGTTAAGGGGAGTGGTTAGCCGCAAGGCGAAGCTATGAACCGAAGCCCCAGTAAACGGCGGCCGTAACTATAACGGTCCTAAGGTAGCGAAATTCCTTGTCAGGTAAATTCTGACCCGCACGAATGGCGTAACGACTTGGGCGCTGTCTCAACGAGAGATCCGGTGAAATTTTAATACCTGTGAAGATGCAGGTTACCCGCGACAAGACGGAAAGACCCCATGGAGCTTTACTGCAGCTTGATATTGGACTTTGGTACGATCTGTACAGGATAGGTGGGAGCCTAAGAAGCCGGAGCGCCAGCTTCGGTGGAGGCAACGTTGGGATACCACCCTGATCGTATCGGAGTTCTAACCTGGTACCGTAATCCGGTACAGGGACCGTGTCAGGTGGGCAGTTTGACTGGGGCGGTCGCCTCCTAAAATGTAACGGAGGCGCCCAAAGGTTCCCTCAGAATGGTTGGAAATCATTCGCAGCGTGCAAAGGCATAAGGGAGCTTGACTGCGAGACCTACAAGTCGAGCAGGGACGAAAGTCGGGCTTAGTGATCCGGTGGTACCGAATGGAAGGGCCATCGCTCAACGGATAAAAGCTACCCTGGGGATAACAGGCTTATCTCCCCCAAGAGTCCACATCGACGGGGAGGTTTGGCACCTCGATGTCGGCTCATCGCATCCTGGGGCTGAAGTAGGTCCCAAGGGTTGGGCTGTTCGCCCATTAAAGCGGTACGCGAGCTGGGTTCAGAACGTCGTGAGACAGTTCGGTCCCTATCTGTCGTGGGCGTAGGAAATTTGAGAGGAGCTGTCCTTAGTACGAGAGGACCGGGATGGACGCACCGCTGGTGTACCAGTTGTTCCGCCAGGAGCACCGCTGGGTAGCCAAGTGCGGACGGGATAAGCGCTGAAAGCATCTAAGCGTGAAGCCCCCCTCAAGATGAGATTTCCCAATTCGTAAGACCCCTGGTAGACGACCAGGTTGATAGGTTCGAGGTGGAAGTGCAGCAATGCATGCAGCTGACGAATACTAATCGGTCGAGGGCTTATCCTATTGAACCCTGTTAAGGGGTTCACTTCGGAAACCAACGTTAACATCTTCGCTCAGCTAAGTAATGAACTTCGCAAAGGTTCGTATCCAGTTTTCAGGGTGAAAGTTGCCCGAATGTATTACCGTTCCCTGATAGCTCAGTTGGTAGAGCACTCGACTGTTAATCGAGTTGTCACAGGTTCGAGTCCTGTTCGGGGAGCCATTTTGCTCTCATAGCTCAGTAGGTAGAGTGCATCCATGGTAAGGATGAGGTCACCGGTTCGATCCCGGTTGAGAGCTCCAGTGATTTTTACATAAGGCCCGTTGGTCAAGTGGTTAAGACACCTCCCTTTCACGGAGGTAACAGGGGTTCGAGTCCCCTACGGGTCACCATCTCTCTCATTTTCGGAGGCTTAGCTCAGCTGGGAGAGCATCTGCCTTACAAGCAGAGGGTCGGCGGTTCGATCCCGTCAGCCTCCACCAATTTCTGATAATGGGGATTAGCCAAGCGGTAAGGCAACGGACTTTGACTCCGTCATTCCCTAGGTTCGAATCCTAGATCCCCAGCCATTTATTTGAGCCATTAGCTCAGTTGGTAGAGCACCTGACTTTTAATCAGGGTGTCGTAGGTTCGAGTCCTACATGGCTCACCATTTTCTTATAATGAAAATGGTATATATTTTATGTGCGCGTATGGCGGAATTGGCAGACGCACCAGACTTAGGATCTGGCGGGCGACCGTGGGGGTTCAAGTCCCTCTACGCGCATAATTCAAAGAGACCCTTTATGTAATGGGTCTCTTTGTGCATAACTCTGTGGATATTCGGATTAAATTGCGGCCAAACCCAGGCCGGGCTTGAGAAAGCTGTCCACAATTTCAAAGCTCATCTGTGGGAAGAGGAACAATTGCAGGGGGAAATGCGACCAGCAATGTACCTTTATACACGGAGTTATACACGGTACGAATATTTATGTGCATGAACATATAATATGAAGTACATGAATTAGAAATTACCCAGAATAACTTGACGGTTTAATTGAGAATGGTTATCATTGAATGTATCTTATTGTGAGAACGATTATCACTTTATGGGAGCTGCAAGGAGTGGACATGGTATGAACGTAATGAACACTGCCAACCTTAACATTGGCTATGAAGAACGACTGATTGTCGAGAACTTGAATATAACGATCCCCAAAGGGAAAATAACAGCCTTAGTCGGTGCTAATGGATCAGGGAAATCCACGATTTTAAAAACGATGGCACGGCTGATGTCGCCTTCAAGCGGCAGCGTATTATTGGATGGCAAATCAATACATAAACAGTCTACCAAGGAAGTGGCAAGGCAGCTTGCCATTCTGCCGCAGAATCCAACGGCGCCTGACGGGCTGACGGTATCTGAGCTCGTTTCTTACGGCCGTTTCCCTTATCAGAAAGGTTTTGGGTCCTTGAACAAGGAGGATCGTGCAATCATTCAGTGGGCTGTTGAGCGTACGGGCTTGTTGGAGTTTAAGGATCGACCTATCGATCGACTTTCAGGCGGCCAGAGGCAGCATGCATGGATTGCAATGGCCCTTGCACAGCAAACAGACCTTCTCTTCTTAGATGAGCCTACAACATATTTGGATATGGCCCATCAACTCGAGGTGTTGGAGCTGCTACAGCAATTGAATGCGACTGCGGGCAGAACGATCGTTATGGTTGTTCATGATTTGAATCATGCTTCACGATACGCGCAGCACATGGTAGGCATTAAGAAAGGCAAAGTCATAAGCGTAGGGTCACCAGAGGCTGTTATGACGAAAGATGTACTGCGTGAGGTATTCGGCATTGAGACGGATATTATTCCGGATCCGCGTACCGGCGTTCCGTTATGCTTTCCTTACGCGCTGGCAGGAAGCCAAGAGGAACCGGAAGTAATCGGGCTGGAGCCGGTAATGGTTAGCTGAGAATTTGGCGAAGTTCACGATAAAAAAGCAGGATGCAGCCCGAACAATAATTTTTTAATTTTTTTCTTCAAAAAGGGTTGCATTCTGTTTAGGGCCATGATATATTATTACTTGTCGCGCTTAAGAAAAAGCGACTGACACTGAAATGCGGAAGTGGCTCAGCGGTAGAGCATCGCCTTGCCAAGGCGAGGGTCGCGGGTTCGATTCCCGTCTTCCGCTCCATATTTTGCGCCCTTAGCTCAGCTGGATAGAGCGTTTGACTACGAATCAAAAGGCCGGGAGTTCGAATCTCTCAGGGCGCGCCATTTTTTTTAAAGTAGATTATACATATATCGGGACGTAGCTCAGCTTGGTAGAGCACCTGGTTTGGGACCAGGGGGTCGCATGTTCAAATCGTGTCGTCCCGACCATATTTATCTGCGGGTGTAGTTCAATGGTAGAACTTTAGCCTTCCAAGCTAATAGCGTGGGTTCGATTCCCATCACCCGCTCCATTATATTTAGAATCAAAGCCTTGGACTCCAAGGCTTTTTGTTTTATATGTTTATCATTTGCTTTCATTCCTCATGTGAAAAAGCTTCAACCGGTACTTGATTTGTAGTATGATGGTTAGAGTTAAAAAACCGTCACTTCTGGTTAAATTAGCTTATGTAGAGGTTTGCTGCGGGCAAAACCTATAAATAGGCTGAGTAAATACACATTTTGGTCTGCGTACTGCTTTAAAAACCGAAGATTATGTTTAGCATTGGTTATGCGGTTATGCTGTGCAAGCCAACGACGATGCTTGAAATGCGGTTTTGCATTGTAAACCTTAAGGAGGATTTGGAATGTCGGAACATGCTGGAACAACAATGACTACAAGCCGACCGCAAGCGAATAACTTGCTGCGCCGAGATGTGCGTTTCCTGGGTAACATTTTGGGGGATGTACTCGTTCATCAAGGCGGTCATGAGCTGCTGGAGAATGTCGAGAAAATTCGCGAGATGAGCAAGACGCTGCGCGCGGAATTTTTACCTGAGCTTTACGAGGAATTCAAGCAGGTTATTGATACGCTGAATCCCGTAACCCGCCATCAGGTTATTCGTGCATTTGCGATTTATTTTCAGCTGGTGAACATTGCCGAGCAGAATCATCGAATTCGCCGTAAACGCGATTATGAGCGTTCATCCGGTGAGAAGGTGCAGCCGGGTTCCATTGAAAGCGCCATTCAGACATTGAAGGATCGCGGAATCGACGTGGATAACGTCAAAGAAATCATTGCGGATATTTCCCTAGAGCTTGTTATGACTGCTCATCCGACAGAAGCTACGAGACGCGCCGTACTGGATATTCATCAGCGCATTGCTTCTGAAATGATGGAGCTGGACAACCCGACGCTTACATACCGCGAACGGGAGAAATTGCGTGAGAAGCTGCTGAACGAAGTGCTTACCTTGTGGCAAACGGACGAGCTTCGCGACCGTAAACCGACGGTTATTGATGAAGTGCGTAACGGCATGTACTATTTCGACGAGACTCTGTTTGAAGTTCTTCCAAGCGTATATGAGGAACTTGAACGCTGCTTGGACAAATACTATCCAACTGAACGCTGGCATGTTCCGACCTACCTCCGTTTTGGCTCGTGGATCGGGGGAGACCGTGACGGCAATCCTTCGGTTACCGCCCGTGTAACATGGGAAACCTTGAAGCTTCAACGCGGACTTGCGCTGGAAAAATACGAAGAGCTGCTGACAGAAGTCATGGGCCAGTTGAGCTTCAGCACGAATATCGTTGAAGTTTCCGATGAACTGATCGAGTCTATTAAGAAAGACCGCGAGCAGGTCGTTGAGACTCGTTGCGTGGAACTGTGGCGCAACGAGAAGGAGCCTTATCGCATTAAGCTTGGCTATATGCTCGAGAAGCTGGCTAACGCACTCGACGAATCGCTGAAGGGTTCGTCTAAGCGGTATAACAGCGCGGATGAGCTCAAAGCAGATTTACTCGTTATTGATCGCAGCCTGCGTCATCACTTTGCGGATTACGTGGCAGATACGCATATTCGTAAGCTTATCCGTCAAGTGGAACTGTTCGGCTTCCATCTGGCTGCACTTGACGTACGTCAGCACAGCAAGGAGCACGAGAGTGCGATGACGGAAGTACTGGCGAACATGAACATTGTAGCCGACTATGCAGCCCTTTCTGAGGATGAGAAAATCGAACTGCTGCATGATCTGCTGAATGATCCGCGTCCGCTTACTTCGCCGCATTTTGCTTATTCCGAGGGAACGCGCGAATGCTTGGATGTGTACCACACGATTTACCGTGCGCAAGCGGAGTTCGGTGCTAACTGTATTTCCAGCTACCTGATCAGTATGACGCAGGGTGCAAGCGATATGCTGGAAGTCATGGTGTTCGCCAAAGAAGTCGGCATGTTCCGCAAAGAAGCGAACGGCGAGGTGCGCTGTACACTGCAGGCGGTGCCGTTGTTTGAAACCATTGACGATTTGCATGCTGCGCCTGGCATTATGGAACAGCTCTTTGCTCTTCCCGTGTACCGGAAAGCTGTAGAAGCGCGCGGTAACTTGCATGAAATCATGCTTGGCTACTCCGACTCCAATAAGGACGGCGGCGTGGTTACGGCGAACTGGGAGCTGCGCGTTGCGCTCAACTCGATTACGAGCGCAGCGAAGAAGTTTGACGTAAAGCTGAAATTCTTCCATGGACGCGGCGGCGCACTTGGTCGCGGCGGCATGCCGCTGAACCGCAGTATTCTGGCGCAGCCTCCGCATACGGTAGGCGGCGGCATTAAAATTACGGAACAAGGCGAAGTGTTGTCTTCCCGTTACTCCATGAAGGGAATTGCCTATCGCAGCTTGGAACAAGCGACTTGGGCGCTTGTGACGGCGGCTCGTTTGGCAAAATACCCGGAGCAGGAAGTCGACGATTTGGCTGGCTGGGAAGAAATTGCTCGCGGTATCTCGGAGACGGCGCTGCAGAAGTATCAGGATCTGATCTTCCGTGATCCGGACTTCATGACCTTCTTCAAGGAATCAACGCCGCTGCCTGAGGTTGGCGAGTTGAATATCGGTTCCCGCCCTGCGAAGCGTAAAGGCAGCGATCGTTTTGAAGACCTGCGCGCGATTCCATGGGTGTTTGCATGGACGCAAAGCCGCTACTTGCTGCCGGCTTGGTATGCCGCTGGAACGGCGCTGCAAGGTTATGTTCAAGATGACAGTGACCGGATGGAAACGCTGCGCGTCATGTACGAGAAATTCCCGTTCTTCACGTCGTTAATCGATAATTTGCAGATGGCGCTTGCCAAAGCGGATCTTCAAATCGCGAAGGAATATGCCGGCATGATTGCGGATGGAACGATCCGTGACCGGATCTTCACGCAAATTCAAGAAGAATACGAGCGGACATCCGCATTCATCTTGCAGATTACGGGCCAAGCGGAGATTTTGGATAACGTTCCGGTTATTCAGGAATCGATACGCCTTCGTAACCCGTACGTCGATCCGCTCAGCTACATGCAAGTGCAGCTGTTGATCGAACTCCGCGACAGCCGCGCCAAAGGCGAAGAAGACGACCTGCAGCTCCTGCGCGAAGTGCTGCTCACCATCAACGGCATTGCAGCGGGGCTGAGAAACACAGGTTGATAAAGATGATTGGTTTGCGTAAGATGATTGGTTTGCGTTCCCTTCGCGAGAAGGGAATGCAGCATTCATCTATTGCATCGCGAGAAGGGAATGCAGCATTCATCTATTGCATCGCGAGAAGGGAATGCAGCATTCATCTATTGCATCGGGAGAAGGGAATGCAGCATTCATCTATTGCTTCGCGAGAAGGGAATGCAGCAAGCTATTCTTTCGTCAAAATAAAGATGAATTCAAGGGCCGGGTGCCCGTATGGGCAAGTACCATGCGGGCACCCGGCCTTTGGTAGGAATGAACAGGAGCAGATCGCAATATTCATAATGAATGACCATCAATGAAGGTACTACAAGATGATAATGGAATCGAACTATTTTAGAGCAATTAATCATGACCCGTGAATTATGAGTTTGAATCCATATTCTTCCTGTTATTCATTGCCTCGGTATGCGCTTTAACGGTATAATCAACATTAAGTCACGAAAGGGAACTTGGCGGGTTTGGAGGAATTGCAATTGTTATCAGTCGAGGCGAAGTTGGCAAGATTGGCTCTGAAAGGCGATCAGCGGGCTTTTGCCGAGCTCGTAGAGCTATATCAGGACAAGCTTTATCATATGACTTACCGCATGCTGTACAATCGTCAGGAAGCGGAGGACGTTGTGCAAGAGGTCTTTCTGCGCGTATATAAAAATTTGGAGCGTTACGACGCGACAATGAAATTTTCAACTTGGATTTATCGGATTGCTACGAACTTGTGTATCGATCGGCTGCGCAAGCGGAAGCCGGTCTATTCCCTGGACGCGGAGTCATCGGATCACGAAGGTTTGGACGGATATGCCATGATTCCGAGCGACGACCGGACGCCAGAGAGCGAGCTGCTGTTGTCGGATACGCAGCGCATTATCCACCAAGCCATTGAAACGCTGCCGGCCAAGTATAAATCGGTTATGGTACTGCGTTACTTGGAGGAGCTCTCGCTGCAAGAAATTGGAGACGTGCTCGACATGCCTGTAACGACAGTCAAAACGCGCGTGCATAGAGGCCGAGAGTTTCTTCGCAAGAAGCTCGAGCATAAGCTGTAATTACCTTAATACCCCGAATGATATTGATGGGAAGTCTAAAGCGGATTTATAAAAAAAGTGAAACATTTGCGCTGCTAATACGTATCGAATACTACTGTGAAAACACAACGAAGAAAGGACTGGCTGCTATGAATTGCAACGTCGCCATCATGCTGATGCATGATTACTTAGACGATGAGCTGCCCCCGGGCGATCTCTCAGAGCTAAAGACACATCTGGAAATTTGCCCGTCATGCCGCTCCCGATTGGAACAGCTGGAACGGACGGAAGCGCTCACGCACAAGATGATGGACTCGCGCATCGTCATCACAGCCGATCAATCCTCACAGTTAACAGACCGTATCATGCGGGCCCTGCCGGTTAAACGGCGCAGAGCGGGCTTTGCAAGATGGGTTCGGAATCATCCTGCAGTTTCGGTCGCCGCCGTATTCGTTCTTGTCATGTTCTCGAGTTTTCTCGCCATGTGGCAGCAGGATAACGATTTGACGGTTCGCGGTGCTGATTTGGCAGAGGTCGTCATTGAAGGAGATACCGTCACCGTGCCGCCCGGCGCTCACGTGAAGGGCGATCTAACGATCGAGAACGGAAAGGCGAACGTACTTGGGGATGTGGACGGCGATGTAACCGTGATTTCGGGATCACTGTATGAAGCTTCCACTGCGCATGTATCCGGAGAAGTGAAGCAGATTGACCAGGCGCTGGACTGGTTTTGGTACAAAGTTACACATTCCATCAGCAGTTTGGCCTATTGATTGCACTGCCTCCCTCCAGGGGAGGTTTTTTTGTGAAGAAAAGAGGATTTGCAACCCCGTTTCTAGAAAATAATAAGGTTAGAACTCCGATAATAGGTTAAGGTACCTCACGCGATAGGTCTCTGGGGGTTGACGAATGAACTATTTTGCAGATATGACCTGGAAAGAATGGATTAAGGATATCATCGACATTTCCATCGTTAGCTATATTATTTATAAATTGATCCTGCTCGTCCGCGGAACGCGAGCGGTGCAGCTGCTCAAAGGAATCATTGTCCTGGTCGCAACTTGGGCGCTCAGCACCTGGTTTAATTTGTATACGCTCAAATGGCTTATGAACCAAATGTTTACGTTCGGCGTCGTTACGATTCTGATTATTTTCCAGCCGGAGCTCAGACGGGCGCTGGAGCAGCTGGGCCGAGGGAAATTGTTCACTAGGTCCTCTGTCGTGGAGCGGGATATCAGCGATCGGATCAGTGAAATCATTAAGTCGCTTAATTACATGTCCAAACGAAAAATCGGTGCGCTGATCGTTTTTGAACGGAGCACGGGACTTTCAGATTATATTGAATCCGGCATTCAAATGGAGTCCATTATCAGCTCGGAGCTGCTAATTAATATTTTCATCCCTAATACGCCGCTTCATGACGGCGCTGTTATCGTACGAAATAACCAGATTATGGCGGCAGGCTGTTATCTGCCCCTATCCGAAAACCCGTTCATCAGTAAAGAACTGGGCACGCGCCACCGCGCTGCAATCGGAATTACGGAAGTGTGCGATGCCGTATCGGTTATCGTCTCCGAGGAGACGGGCCAGATTTCGCTTGCGGTGGGCGGGATGATCGTTCGCGACATTAAAGAAGAATCGCTTATCTCGAAGCTATTCGAGGAGTTAAATTCGAACTCCAAAGTGCGCGAGCGCCAAGGTGCTAAGACCCCTTTCTGGAAGCGGAAGGGAGACAGACAGCATGGATAAATGGCTAAGCCACCCTACGGCAATTAAAATCATCTCGCTGCTGATTGGAATTCTGATGTGGGCGGTCGTTCATTTCGATTCGGAGAAATCGCCCAATACTGTCGCGACGCTGACGGAAACGCAGGATATCGATGCGGTGCAGGTTAAGCCGATCGGCATGGACGATAAGAATTACGCGATGCGGCTGCTGGATCCCGGCGAGGTGCATCTTACCGTCCGCGGGTCACGGTCCGATTTTCTCATTGCATCGCGAAATAATGATTATCAGGTCACGGTTGATCTAAGCCAAGCGGGCGAAGGGCGGATGGTGTTGCCGCTTAAAGTAAACCTTCCCCGGGGACTTGAGCTGATCGAAGTGAGGCCGAGCAATGTGACGGTTGTCCTAGAGCGGCTGTTAACGAAAGAATACGAGGTTAAAATCAATACTGAAGGCACGCCGGGCAAAGGCTACAAAGTTGGCCAGCCAATCGTGAAGCCGAATGGCCGCGTACATGTCACGCTTCCTGAAGACGAAATGGGCGATGTTGCCTTCATCGGCGGAACGGTCTCCGTGGACGGTGAGGAAGAGACTGTGACCGACAAGAAGCTGAAGCTCGTTGCGCTGGACAAGGACGGTAATGAGCTGACGGATGCGATCATTAGTCCGAATGTTGTCGAGGTAGAAATTCCGATTACAAAGCCGTTCAAGAAGCTTCCGCTGCAGATCGGATTTACGGGTAAGCTGCCGAACGGACTTGCCATATCCGAGTTTAAGCAAAGCGTCGACGGCATTACAATTTATGGGCCGCAGGACGTATTGGATCAAATCGATTTCTATGACGAATTGGTCGTCGACTTGTCGCAATTGAAACAATCGGGTACGATTGAGCTCGATGTCAAACTTCCAAAAGGGGTTGCCAACGTAGACCCCGAGAAGGTGTCATTTGATTACACGATTGTGCCAGCGGTCACGAAGCAGCTGTCGAAGGTCCCGGTGACGCTGATCGGCTTATCTGAAGGTCTCCATGCAAAAATCACGCTGCCCGAGGATGGTCAGGTCAATGCAACCATCAGCGGGGCAACCAATGTGCTCGCCGATGTCAATGTGAAAGACGTGCAGCTGGTAGCGGATTTGAGCGGGCTTGGACCGGGCAGTCACGTCATACCGCTGGAGATACATTTACCGCGCTTTGTGTTTCCGGCCTCGAACGCGCCGCTCAGCATTACGGTAGAGATTACTGACGGCACATCAGCCAGCAATCCGGATGGCAGTACTCCGACAACAGGACAGCCTGCTGCGGATCCGAATTCGGATACAAACACGGATGCAGGCGTGCCAAGCAACGGCGCCAGCGACCCTGCCGAATCGGACGACGGGCAGCAAGCGAACAGCAGTAACGGGATAACGAATGGGAGTTCGGACACACCGGAGGACTAGCCAGTAAACGGAACTTGATTTTAACAAAAGGGGATCTTACGAAAATGGGAAAATATTTTGGAACAGACGGCGTCCGCGGTGTCGCTAATCGTGAACTAACGCCGGAGCTTGCTTATAAAATCGGCCGCTGCGGCGGTTATGTGCTGGCCGGTCAAGCCGAGAAGCCGAAGGTTGTCATCGGGCTTGATACCCGGATATCCGGTCCTATGCTTGAGGCTTCACTCATTGCTGGACTGCTGTCGATCGGCGCAAGCGTCGTACGAATCGGTGTGGTCTCAACGCCTGCTGTAGCTTACTTAACACGTGTGCTGGGTGCGGATGCTGGCGTTATGATCTCCGCTTCGCATAATCCGGTTGAAGATAATGGCATTAAATTTTTTGGCGGTGACGGCTTCAAGCTGTCCGATGAGACCGAGAACGAAATCGAGCGTCTGATGGATGCGGAAGTCGATGAGCTTCCGCGTCCGGAGGGCGGGGATATCGGCAGCGTGACAATCGACGAATCGGCAAAGCGCATGTTTATCGATTTCTTGAAGACGACGGTTACCGGGTCTTTCGCAGGGTTAAAGATCGTGCTCGACTGTGCGAACGGATCGGCTTACAGCATTGCTCCTACCGTATTCCGCGAGCTTGGAGCGGAAATCATTACTGTGGGTTCCGAGCCGAACGGCTTGAATATTAACGATGGCGTGGGCTCGACGCACCCCGAGCATCTGCGCGAGGAAGTGCTGAAGCACGGAGCGGATCTGGGTCTGTCCTTCGACGGCGATGCGGACCGTTTGATTGCGATTGACGAGAACGGCGAAGAGGTCGACGGCGACTTTATTCTGTGCATCTGCGGCGACGCGATGAAGCGTGCTGGCAAGCTGAAGAACGATACGGTCGTGACGACCGTGATGAGCAATATCGGATTCTTCAAGGCCGCGGAGAAGATCGGCTTGAAAACGGCACAGACGGCTGTCGGCGATCGTTACGTCATGGAAGAGATGCGCCGGGGCGGATTCAACCTGGGCGGCGAGCAATCCGGGCATGTGATATTCTTGGATTACAACACGACGGGCGACGGTATTCTGACGGCGCTGCAATTGACGGATACGCTTGTTGCATCCGGCAAGAAGCTAAGCGAGCAGAAGAAGCTCATGCGCAAATATCCGCAGGTGCTGATCAATGTGCGCGTTGCTGACAAAACCGCCTATAAGAGCAATCCGGCGATTGCGGCTGTCATTGCGGAAGTCGAGCAGGAGCTTGGCGATAACGGGCGCGTGCTGGTGCGTCCATCCGGTACGGAATCGTTGATCCGCGTAATGGCGGAAGGTCCCGAGAAAGATCAAGTTGAAGCGTACGTGGCGCGGATCGTGACTACAGTACGTGCAGAGCTCGGCGCTGAGTAAGTAGATGATTGCGTCGATTGCGCCGTGTCATAACGTATGAACAAATCGGCAATCCTAGATGTGCGGAGAAGCTCATCTAGGGTTGTTTTTTATTGATCCTGCGGGAAGCGGGAGGTCGAATTGCTGCTTACTTTAGCGAATCTTGTAAACGTTTACCAAAATAATTGGTTGCACCTTTGTGTAAAAGTGAATATAGTAGGAAGTAACATTCAGGAAGGAAAGCGAGGGTTGAGGTTATCGGATTTACAAAGCGCCAGAGCTTGCGCGAGTTTGTACAGCTGCTGCAGCGGTCCAATTGGAAACGGCCATGCAGATCAATTATCGGTTGTAGGAAACGGCAAGCTGACGAGGTGGAGGTGTTCGGAATGTTCGGCGGGGACCTCCCGGTAATGCATTTAACCGAAAGCCGATTCTCAAATAGACCGGGCGACTGGTCTGACAAAAGGTCGGTAGAATGCTCTATAGCAAGGAGAAGCGCAAGCGGCAACGGAGGCCGTCTTTGCGCAGATCGTATTTTGATTTGAATTTCGCCCAATTGGGCATCAGCATGCAGCCAAGAAGCGCTGTTTGTTTTTTGCTGCCCACGGATTGAACCTGTCTTCTGTAAGCTGCGTTGTCGGTTCAGGGGTGAAGTCTGTCTGTACGCGACGGGGACACTGGGGAGGCTTACCGCTTCAACAAGTATCTTCTTTGTAGTACGTGTTTTGTGTATGTGGATACGGAAGGCAGCCCGCAATCGTGCGGATACGCTGCGCTTATTTTCTTATTGTCTAATTATCCTGTGCAGGGACGATGCCGGCGGAAGTGGCGGCTTTGTGCCGCCATGCTTGAAGTCCGTTTGCATCCGTTATTGCAGGGAACTACCTATAACGGAGGTTTATTTACATGTGCGGAATTGTTGGCTATATCGGTAAACGGGATTCACAGGATATTTTGATCGAGGGCTTGAAGAAGCTGGAATACCGCGGTTACGACTCTGCAGGTATTGCGGTGTTCACGAAGAACGGGCTGGAAGTGCGCAAGTCGATCGGTCGTCTTGCCAACCTGGAGCAGAAGCTGGACGGACAGCCGCTCGAAGGCTCAGTCGGTATTGGACACACGCGCTGGGCAACGCACGGCAAGCCGTCGGACGCAAACTCGCATCCGCATACGGACAATTCGCATAAGTTCTCTGTTGTGCATAACGGAATCATCGAGAACTACTTGGATTTGAAGGATGAACTGGTTGCCAAAGGCTGCAAGTTTGTATCGGAAACGGACACAGAGGTGATCTCCCACCTCGTAGCAGACGAGTATGACGGCGATATCGTGAAGGCCGTACAACGTGCGGTCAAGCGGATGCGCGGTGCGTTCGCGCTTGGCGTATTGACGGAGTTTGAACCGGATCGTCTCGTTGCCGTTCGATTCGCGAGTCCTCTCGTTATTGGAGTTGGGGAAGGCGAGAATTTTATCGGCTCCGATATTCCCGCGATCCTGGAGCATACGCGTAACGTGTACATTCTGGATGACGGCGAAATGGCGATTTTGACGAAAAACAGTGTTGAATTGATGACGATTGAAGGCGAATTTATTTCCAAGGAAATATTCCATGTCGATTGGGACTTGGTAACGGCGGAAAAAGCCGGATTCGATCACTTTATGCTGAAGGAAGTTTATGAGCAGCCTAAAGCGTACCGCGACACCATGATGGGCCGTATCTCAGACGATGGCCGCTCCGTGGTCCTGAACGAAATCGGGATGACAGCAGAGCAGATTCGCGGCATTCGCAAGGTACACATCGTTGCCTGCGGAACAGCATTCCATGCCGGGTTGGTGGGTAAATCCATCATCGAAAACCTGGCTCGCATCCCGGTAGAGACGGATGTAGCTTCGGAGTATCGCTACCGTTCACCGATCATTACGCCTGATACGCTGGTGATCGTGGTCAGCCAATCCGGCGAGACTGCAGATACGCTGGCAGCGCTTCGCGAAGCCAAACGCTGCGGTGCGCGCGTCCTGGCGATTACGAACGTCGTCGGCAGCTCGGTTTCCCGCGAAGCGGATGATGTGATCATCACGCAGGCAGGGCCTGAAATTGCGGTTGCATCGACCAAAGCATATACGTCGCAGCTGATCGCCTTCTACCTGCTGGGACTATTCTTGGCAGATACGCTGGGAACTCGCGACAGCGCCTATATCACCGACGTGATCGGAGCGATGAACCAGCTTCCGGAGCAAGTAGAGCGCATTCTGGACAGCGCGGTCGTGCTGAAGCAGATCGCAGACTCCATCTCGAAGCACAGCAACTTGTTCTTCATCGGCCGCGGCGTTGACTTTGCTGTTGCCCAGGAGGGCTCGCTGAAGCTCAAAGAAATCTCGTACATTCATTCCGAGGCGTACGCTGCGGGCGAGCTGAAACACGGCACTTTGGCGTTGATCGAGGAAGGCATTCCGGTCATTGCGGTCATCACGCAGGAAGAACTGTATGAGAAAACACTTAGCAACATTAAAGAAGTGAAAGCCCGCGGTGCGCATGTGCTCGGCATTATTAACGAAGGCAACGAAGTTGAAGTCGGCAAATCCGTCGATGAGCTGTTCTCGATTCCGAAGACGCTGCCTCTGCTGGCACCGGCGCTGTCCGTTGTTCCACTGCAGCTGATTGCTTACTATGCATCCTTGGCACGCGGTAACGATGTGGATAAACCGCGGAATTTGGCGAAGAGCGTGACGGTGGAGTAAGTTAGTCACATCATGTCCAGTTACTGAATGCGTTAAATATTATTTGTAACTACTAAATATAAAGTGTAACTGATAAAGATAAATTGTAACTGTAGAATAAACAATGTAACCATATCTAAATTAGGTTGCCCCTTGGGGTAAACTTTTTTGTTACAGGAGGCATAGCCCTGAAAAGTCGTCGGATAATCCGGCGACTTTTTTTATTTCAGTGATTATGAAGATAAAAGGCTTCCTTCATTGTGGAAGCAACTTTTGAGGTATGGACTCCTAAAACGTGGCTCCGACACATTTTGTACCGTGCGTAGTAGAACGTGAGGGGAAGCGCATCCTCGAAGCGTATCGTTGGGGATTAGTACCATGGTTTTCTAAAAATTTGAGCATCGCTTACAAGACTATCAATGCGCGTGCAGAAGGCAGGCAGTTGGTGAGGGAAAATAAAGTTCTTTAATTGAAAATAAAGTTCTTTAACGCAAAATAAAGTTCTTTAATCAATACGGTCAGTAATGAGTCTTGTATAAAATAAAGTTCTTTAATTGCTTGATATTACTGAAGCGGAGAGATAGAACAGCAGATGTATCACACAGCAAGAGTCTGTAAAATAAAATGTGTAAACTCTCAAACCTGCTAAAATGAAAGCAACAGAAAGGTTGGGAGCACACATGGGTTTATGGACAAAGGAACAACTTCGCGCATTCATCAAGGAGAACAAGCTTGTCACCGCTCAGGACGCTCAGAATGCATTGAAAGACTTGTTCGCCGAAACGTTGCAGGAGATGCTTGAGGCTGAGATGGATACGCATCTAGGCTACGAGAAGCATGACGTGCAGAGCAAGAAGACGAACAATAGTCGCAACGGCAAGAGCAAGAAGCAGATCACGAGCGAATACGGCGAGCAGGAAATTACGGTGCCGAGGGATCGTCTCAGCGAGTTCGAACCAATCGTGGTAAAGAAGTATCAATCCAGCGTGACCGGCATCGAGGATCAGATCATTGCCCTCTACGCCAAAGGCGTCAGCACGCGAGAAATCCAGGATCATCTTCAGCAATTGTACGGTATCGACGTCTCGCCGACGATGATCTCGAACGTCACGAACAAGATCATCCCACTCATCAAGGAATGGCAGAATCGGCCGCTGCAAGGCGTTTATGCGGTTGTATTTCTGGACGCCATCCACTTCAAGGTGAAACAAGACGGCGCGATCGTGAACAAGGCAGCCTACATGGTCATCGGCATCGATTTGGACGGAAACAAGGACGTTCTAGGCATGTGGATCGGCGAGAACGAGTCCGCTAAGTTTTGGCTCAGTGTGCTGAACGACCTGAAGAACCGTGGCGTTCAGGACATTCTCATCACTTGCGTCGACAACCTCACCGGCTTCTCGCAGGCGATTACGGCGTGCTATCCGAAGACGGAAATTCAAAAGTGCATCATCCACCAGATCCGGAACTCCACGCGTTACGTCTCTTACAAGGATCTGAAGAAAGTGACTGCAGATCTGAAGCCGATCTACAAGGCAGCAACCGAGGAAATGGCGCTTGTGGAGCTCGATCGCTTCGAGGAAGCATGGGGAGCTAAGTACCCGCTCATTATCCGTTCCTGGCGAAGTAACTGGGACGAGCTTGCGACATTCTTCAAATACCCGCCCGAGCTTCGCAGACTTATCTACACCACGAACATGATCGAAAGCTACCATCGTCAGCTTCGCAAAGTGACCAAAGGAAAGAGCATCTTCCCAAGCGATGAAGCGCTGCTGAAAATGCTCTATCTCGTCACCATGGACGTCACGCGTAAATGGACGGGCCGTGTCCAGAACTGGGGACAAATGCTTCTGCAACTCTCCGTTTTCTTTCCAGAACGGATTGGCCAACATCTACCGTGAGGGTCAATCTCCCCCGAGGGGGAGATTCGCTATATTCGAGTTTACACAAAATATTTGACAGACCCCACAGCAAGAATCGTCGCTTGTAAGACATGGAACCCTAAGGTGACTCATACCGATAACATAATATATAGATTAAACCTCCCAAATTTAGCGATGCTAATAGTAATTATCCCCTGGGAGGTTTTGTTATGAAGCTGAGCGAATTATGGTTGTTGTATGAGGCCGATAAGCGTATTTTGGGTTTTAGCCCGTATACGTTGAAGGCATATTCATTACAGTTGAAAGTTCTGATCCGCGAGGTTGGCAACCTAAATATTGAAGAAATATCTTTAACATTGCTCAAGGAATATCTAGCCAGACAATCAGAAAGCTTGAAGCCAAGCAGCCTAGCCCACAGAGTTCGTTTCATCAGATCCCTATTCCGTTTTGCATTTGAAGAAGGACATATGACTCGTAACCCTGCTTTAAAACTGAAAGAACCAAAGATGGACAAACGCATTCCTAAATTCCTAATTGAAGAGGATATCATTCATCTGAAGATTAATTGCATTTCTAGACGCGAGCACGCACTGCTTGATTTCTTTTATTGTACTGGCTGCCGTGTTGGCGAGGTGCATCGATTAAATATTGAGGACATAAACTGGGAAAACTGCTCGGCAGTTGTCAATGGGAAAGGCTCTAAGCAACGAGAGGTCTACTTTACAACGGAATGCAAAATCTGGCTAAAGAGATACGTAAAAGACCGATCGGATTCCTGTAAAGCGCTCTTTGTTACGGAGAGCTTACCTACTCGCCGGATGTCGATCTCGACAATCCGTTATGAACTTAAGCAATTAGCTGCTCGAAGTAAAGTGAATGCGAATGTATACCCACATCGTTTTCGTCATACTTATGCATGCCATCTGTTGGATAATGGTGCGCCGTTGGAATTTATTCAAGGAATGTTAGGTCATGACAAAGCTTCAACAACGCAGATTTATGCCCAATTACGGGGTGAACGACGGAGAGAACTATACAGGCGTTACTTTTAGGTTGGGTCCTGCCATGATAAGCTTACTATAGGAGGACTTTGCACATGCTCAACACAATTATCAAGCCAATGTTGCTTCAAGCTTCTTCAATAGTAGTCCCGCATAAGAATTGGATTCATCAGATAAAATGGGATGGATTTCGGATATTGATCCATTACAACAATGGAATTATTCGAGCCTTTACTCGCAATGGAAGCGAAGTAACTGATCGATTCCCTGAACTTCAAAAAATCCGGTTAAATTGTTCTCAAGCCATTTTGGATGGAGAATGTATTGTCTTGGATCCGGCAGCGAAACCTTGCTTTGAGGATGTTATGAATCGATTCCACGCAAAGAGGCTTGATGCTGTTTTGAGGCTTTCTCATCAGTATCCAGCTCATTTTGCGGTTTATGATTTGATATTCCATAATGGGGAATCCTTACTAAAGTCACGTCTCCGTGAGCGCCTAGAGTTGCTCCTGAGAGTTGTAGTACCATCGCCGGTGATATCAGTTACATCAACGTATGAAGATGGAGAGAGCTTATTTCAAAAGATTAAACAGCTTGGATTAGAAGGTATTGTTTCCAAAAATGCAGATAGTCATTATTATTTAGATTCAAGACCTAAGAATGTTTGGATTAAAACGAAGAACTACCGGTATGGTCAGTTTGAAATATCTGGAATACGTAAGTCAGAGTTTGGATGGAGCTTAACTGACGATGGTAAGCATATGGGAGTCATTGAATTTCCACCACCTTCAGACGTATTGAATGCATTCCGAGCAGTGGCCAAGCAAATCGTCACAGGAGAAAGTAAGGACTGGATCTATCTGAAGCCGGTACTAACTTGCAATGTTAAATTTCAGTGCTATACAAAGGATAGTAAGCTCCGTCATCCAATATTTGAATCATTTGTATTTTAAGGATAACGAAAGATAGCCCTGTAAGAATGATCCATCATTCCATCCAGAGCTGTCTTTTTATTTTTCGAATACCTTGGCGATATACTGACCGAACTTCTTCGATACTTCAGCTTTGACAAGGCTCCTGAGCATCTCAAATACGCCACGGTACCCCTTGTTCACATACTCGTACTTAAACGCTGATTTCTCGCGGACCTCAGAAGCGTCGACTTTCCACAGCTTAATGTCTGCAGTTCGAAGTTGGTTCCGCGTGTACACGAGATCGGCATGGATCATGTCTTGGAGTTTGAGAAGCGCTGCCAGGTATAGAGACTTCATTAGTGTTGTTGAAGTCTCCATGTCCTTTCGTTGCTTTTCCACCATATCCAGCATGAGCGGCAGCAGGCAGCACTCTTTGATCATCACAAGTTCTTCTGGCGTTGAGATCACACATATCACCTCTGTGGTAGTATATGCGAACGTTTGTTCTTTATCAACTGGTTAACGGAATAAAAGTGTGTACTCAATCATTATCCAAAGTGCTCCGATCGCGCCAAGTGATGCTATAGAACCTCTTATCTTATTGCAGAGCCAGCCCAACGCAATAGTAATCAGCAGGCTAGCTGCGATCATAACTACTATAACGATGAGTAACTTCATTCCTAATGCATTCAATACGCTGCCATCAAACAAATATTATCATCCTCCCGACTATATTCATCAGAGGAACCATTAATATTTGTTATTGATGAGTTATCTCAAGTATTCGGTCAGTCAAGATAGAATACGATCAATTGTCTATGGGAAAATTAGGTCAAAAAAATGAAGCGATATGTACGCTAAAGGGACACATTTGCTCCATAATCACGTAGAACCGGCAGCTAGTGTAATAGCCGCTCAGTGGGGAGCAATAGTTAATAACACGAAGACAGCAGCCAACTCTACTAACTAGAGTCTTACTTAGGGTGAGTTGAACCATAAAAAAATAGGCAAGCTGATTTTAAATAATGCTCATTTTTAGTTGATGTGACTTTATCATCATCATGAGACTTAATAATAATTCCTTTATCAAGCAGCTCCCCTTGCTGCCATACGTCAACAGGTCGTGTGAAGATCCTCATTCTTTCGAAATCCGAATGAGTAATAATTGGTCGAAGTTTAGGCATAAATCCTCCATTGATGTAATAAGATTCAATTTACATTATTCTGGTGGCTAACTCAACTTTCGTTGAAAACGGTTGGGCTTGTTCCGCTAACGGGCAGGATAGCGGAATCACTACCCGAAAAATTGAAATTAAGAGGTGTTGGGATTATTCTGTAAGTTAAGGAGGAGGATAACATGGTGCCACCTGAAGTTAAAGTTATTTCCGGAGTAATAACAATCTTTCTTGTGCTTTGGACTGGAGCTGCATTGTTCGCCACCATCAGACCCAAAACCTTTTGGAACATAACGCAAGGTTGGAAAGCAACAAGAGAACCTTCGACTGCTTATTTTGTATTTTCTCGAATCGGAACTGCAATATGTGCAGCCATTGGACTTGTATTGTTAATCCAACCACATTTGCATTAACAGATTAAGCCAACGGGAAACTAGCTGAATATGCACAAAGAAACGGCAGCCCGCTTATGGTTGCCGTTTTCTTAACTAACGAGCTGAATAGTTTAACAATTCTATTGGAAAAATAGTCCTAATAAGAGCTTGAAATTTGAAAGGATGAAGAGATGAAGAAGTTACGTTCACATACAATGTTACTATTGGTTCTAATTTCGTTCTTTATTTCACCCTCAATTTTCTCTGCAAAAAAACCGTTAATCACCGAGGATGTTCAATCGTTACAGATTGTAAGCGGAATGGCTGGACATGCTAAACTTTCGCAAATGTTTAGAACAAATGATAAAAGAGGTCAATTAATTATCGCGAAAGTGGTTATATGGATTAACTCAGCAAAGCCAGTTAATGGAATGGTTGGTGCAGGTAGTGTAAAAGGCGGCCTTCCAAACTACATTGAAATGAAGACAGATTCAGGGGAGTTATATCAAGTGCACCTTGCTTGGGATTGTACATCTGGTTCTGGATGGACTAACTGCAATACAGTGAAAGGAGAGGTAAACATATATGACAAAGATGGCGGCAAACGCGTTTCCTCTCCTGAATTGTATGACTGGATTAAAAACGGATGGAAATCAGAGACGATAAGTTCGTTACGCTAACGGGAGACGTTAGTACAACGAATCATGGAGCAGTTTGCCGGTGGCAGCTGCTTCACTTTTCATTAAGCGCGTGCCCAGAGGCATGTATCTTCTAGCCGGTGAAAGTCCGGTCATGGGAGGGGCCAAGCCCCCATGTAGCTAGGATGCCTGCGTACGGCGAGAGCTTTGCGTAGAAGCGCATCGACATAAGTCATGTCAGAGACAAGGCGAGCGACATACCAGGCCGTAACATCAAGTGAATCCTGCCGCGTCGTCAAAAAGGCCTCGCAAGAGGGACAAGAGGAAGCCGAACCTCGGCTTAATGGGTGAAGGCCACGGAAACTGCTACGAACTTGGAGCGGCAGTGAAGAATCCTCCGGCGTAAGGGGATCGGCATGGTATGAAAGAGGATACAGTGAACTGGGGAGACCCTCCCCTGCACGGATTTTTTTTTTAAAACCGTAACGAAGTGGTCTATAAGTCCAAAAGATGAAATGATCAACTTGCAGGAAGGGAGTCCGAGGGGCTCATAGTACTGAGGAACGACAGGACAACACAACCTGTCGGAGGGAAGGAGCCCTGCTTTGTTCATGTTTCTTGAGGAGGTACGAGTTAGTGAATGCCGAAGGGCTAACAACACCAAAAGAAAACGTTCAACAACTCCAAGAGAAGCTAGGTCATGCGGCCAAGGAAAACAAGAAACGAAGATTCCATGCTTTGTATGACAAGGTCTATAGAAGGGATATTCTGTGGGAAGCATGGAGGCGAGTGCGCGCGAACAAAGGTGCAGCGGGTGTGGATGAACAAACCCTTGCGGACATTGAGAGGCAAGGTGAATTTCAGTTCATAGAAGAGTGCCACGGACTGCTGAAAGAAGGAGACTACCACCCTTCGCCTGTTCGAAGGAAGTACATCCCCAAGAAGGATGGAAAGCAGAGGCCTCTCGGCATCCCAACCATTCGTGACCGGGTCATGCAAATGGCAACGAAGCTTGTCATTGAACCTATCTTTGAAGCAGATTTCCAAGAATGCTCGTTCGGTTTTCGCCCGAAAAGGGGGGCCAAACAAGCGCTGGAACGAATCCGTAAAGCATGCAACCGCAAAGGAAATTGGGTGGTCGACGTCGACATCCAAGGCTACTTCGATAACATCAACCAAGAGAAGCTAATGAAGCTGATCGCCATGCGAATCAGTGATCGTCGTATCTTGAAATTGGTGAGAAAGTGGCTTGTTGCGGGAGTTATGGAAGAAGGAAGTGTCCGGCGCTCGGATTTAGGCACGCCACAGGGCGGAGTGATTTCGCCTTTACTAGCAAATATCTATCTGAACTACTTCGATCTGTTGTGGGAACGCCATGGGAAACAATGTGGAGAATTAACGCGATATGCAGATGACTTTGTGGTCGTATGCAAAACCAGAAAAGACGCTATGCGTGCCTATGAACTCATCCAGAGGATTATGGAACGATTGGAGCTAACCCTGCATCCGACCAAAACACGGATTGTTGGTTTATGGACAGGTGAAGAAGGCTTTGACTTTCTGGGGATGCATCACCGCAGAACGAAAGCAGAAACGTCCAAAGCACGAGTGTATTATTCAACACAGCAATGGTTAACTTCAAAAGCGGAAGCGCGGATTCGCGAAGTGGTGAAGGAGCGCTTAGCGCCACCAAGTATGCGAAAGTACGCTTTCCAGGAACACGTTGCATGGCTGAACCCCAAGATCCAAGGTTGGCGAAATTACTACAATACGTTTTACGGTAAACGGATATTAGCCAAATTAGACTGGTATATTCTACAGCGGTTCACAAGATGGTATGCGAAGAAACGGCAACGAGCGAGATGGATAGGGTCCTATTCAGAGGTAAAGTATTTGGCAAAATTACATGGATTGAAGAAGCTCTTGTAGTCTGCACGCTCATGAATGACGAACATCGGAAAGCCGTATGAGGGAAAACCTCACGTACGGTTTGATGAGGAGGGGCTGGGAAGACCAGCCCTTTACTCTAGTAAAGGGCAGGTTAACGTGGAATCATTGTATAATAGATAAATATACAAGTATAAGAAGAGCGGTCGATTAATAAAATTGTAGGGGAATGATAAATGGAAATTTATACTCCAAGTAAAACATGGATACCTTTCGGATTACTATTGTTCTGCTTAGCTATTTTACCTATTATTGAACACACAATTATTGATGTAATTATGAGTGTCATAGTAATTCTAACTGGCATTTTCTTTATACTATTTGGGCTTGGCAAGATATCAAAAGTTGAGTTGACTAATGAGTATTTGACTTACTATAACTTTTTTAGAAGAGTTAAAAAATGGAGAGTTAAAGAAATATACCTAGTTTCAAGAATGAAAAAACATGGAAACACCATTTTTGTTTATATCGGTACTGAAAGCATAACGCTTCACTCTTATAGTGACCAGTTTTTAAATCATCTTGAGAGTATTGCGAAAAATGCAAAAGTTAGGCGTTAAGCTAACGGGAGACGATAGTTGAAAAACAATTGAAAGGGCTGCCGGCATATTGGATTCGGCAGCCTCTTTGCGTTAACGGGAAGTTTAGCACGGTGAACGCTATTAATTTTTTTAACTGAAAGTCACAAAATTCCATGGTGAAGAAACTACATTCCATTTATAACCAAAATCCATGTGCTACACTAACCATATACCAATAAAGGGGTTGGTTGATAAATGGAGACTATTAACGAAGATATTAGAGTAGTAATTGGTGGAGGGGCCTATAACAATAATCCTGATTGGTTACAAACTCAGGAGTCAGATTTAAATTTGTTGCAGAGATACCAATGGTTTAAACGTTTCTCACCTAATACAATTACTGCTATTTTGGCGGAACATGTTTGGGAACACTTAGATTTTGACGAAGGAGTAATTGCTGCAAGCATATGTTATGAGTTTTTAAGGCCTGGCGGTTATGTACGTTGCGCCGTTCCCGATGGTTATTTTCCTAATGAGGAATATCAAAGAGGTATACAGATTGGAGGACCTGGTCCTGTAAATCATCCCGCCGCGAGTCATAAGATCGTACACAATTATAGATCAGTCACATCCATGTTTAACGCCACTGGGTTCAAAGTGAGACTACTTGAGTATTGTGATGAGGAAGGGAAATTCCACTACTCAGATTGGGATCAAAATAAAGGTTTTATATACCGTTCCAAACGTTTTGACCATAGGAATATTAAAGGAAAGCTAGGTTTTGTTTCTCTAATTGTAGACGCTGAAAAACCAATAAAAAATGATAGTAAAAGAACTTAGCTAATAAATTCTTTTGGAGGTCATATTGATGCAAAGGATTTCAGAAGAAGAAGCCCGTTCTAATGGTATTGAGACTAAACATGACATCATGAAAAATGGCGAACGAAAGTTTAGGCTAAACTGCTTGGTAGATGGAAGTTCTTATTGCCGGACCGAAGCCTCGGAAGTTGGAGCGTGGCAAAACAGTCACTATCATAAATTAGTTTCTGAGTTATACGTAGTACAATCTGGATGGTTGATTTATATAGAAAAAGTTGTTGATGAAATAAAACTCCAGTTATTACGGGAAGGAGAGATAGTAGTTTTCAAACCATTATCTCATCATAATATTTATCTATCTTCAAACACTGTAATACATACAATAAAATATGGAACCCATTTGGAAAATGACTGGTTCTCTTCTCCAGAATTAGATACATTCACAAAAAGCTTTGATCCCAAGAGCCTTATTCTATTCAACTGAAGGAGAACGGCTGAATGAGGAGCTTGCCATGCTGCAGCTCTTATTCGTTTGTTGAAGTAACGGGCAGGATAACGCAACTTTTATTGCAACTTAATCGTAAATAAGCTTACAGGAAAAATAAGGTAATTTAGATATATTGCCCGTCGCTAAGGTTTAGCATTGATGGGAGGGGGATTTATGAGTGTTAAGCGATTTGGTTTGAGTCTTTTGTTATTGGCTTCACTAAGCACCTTTATTTTCGGTTGCTCCAAAAATCAACAAAATGAGAATGAAATTATTTTTTATGCTGAAGGTGAGAATTGGAATGCCCAGTTTACAACAACCTCTTCTCAGACAACAAAAGAAAATGTCGTAATTAACTATTTCTACAAAGGCAATATATCTGATTTATCAACCGCTAATGAAATTGTATTTTCTTATGGCACGTCAAATGGAAATACTGTTGTAACAATCCGTTATGACAGAATAGATAAAGCTTATTTTCCTATTGCATTCGAAGACGATTTAATTCACGGCAACGATAAATTAGTGAGTATAGTTGGGAAATCGGACGAGAAAATTATGAGCATTATTAAATGGAATGGTAAGTCTGAGACACTGCATTTAACTCAATTTCTTAGAAAAAAGTAACTCATCGCAGAGCAAATGCAATAACACAGTTGATCTAAAGGGAAACGATAGTTCAACGTATCATGGAGCAGTTTGCTTGTGGCAGCTACTCCATTTTTCATTAAGCTAAACATTCCTTTAAGGCTAAGGAATCACCTTTGTCAAAAAAGGAGCGCCTCGGTATGATGGGTTTGTCCACAACACATCAAGGAGGCGCTCTTATCATGAAGTTTAAACAATCAGAAGTACAAAATCAACGTATCGAACGAATTACTACCTCGCATCTAATTGTAGGGATCGACATGGCAAAGGAAACTCATGTGGCACAGGCTACAAATTATCGTGGGATTGTACTGACGAATCGGCATCTTTCATTCAGCAATACCATAGAAGGGTTTGAAAAGCTGCAACGGTGGATGGAAGGTATTCAGCAAAAGCACCGTTTAGGCCATGTAATCATAGGCATGGAGCCGACAGGTCATTATTGGTGGAACCTGGCCAACTGGCTTACAAGTAAAGGGTTGCAAGTCGTCGTAGTTAATCCAGCAACGACAAAACGAAATAAAGAAAACCGTGACAACTGTCAATCGAAGAGTGACCCTAAAGATGCGCTCGTCATTGCAGATGTAGTAAGCCGAGGCTACTACTACGAACATACGAAACAAACCCACGTTTTTCAGCGGTTGCGGACCCTGATGAGCGATCGAGAATTTTGGGTTGCAAATAGCGTTCGGCTGCAAAATCGCATCATTCGGTGGTTGGATATTCGTTTCCCGGAGTACAGTTCGGTTTTTAAGGATTGGACCTGTAAACGTTCGATGGATACACTGAAGGAATTACCTACGCCTCAGGATCTTGCAGGACGGTCAACACTGGAGATCATTTCGATGTGGAAAACACATATGCAGAGGGCAGGAGGCACTACAGGCGCACAAAAGGCTGCTGAGCTCATTGCGCAAGCTAGGCGGAGTGTAGGAGACAATACAGCTTTAGCCGAAGCAAAGCAAGATTTTGTACGTCTAATCGCAGAGTTTGAACGAATTACAGAACTGTTAGCAGACATCGGAAAGCAGCTCCACGCATTGCTAGAGGAGATTCCCATGGCCGCTTAGCTCCGTTCTATTAAAGGCTTTGGTCCGATCTTCGTTGCGGCCATCCTGGCAGGTGCTGGTAACCTTAGACAGTATGCACATGGACGTCAGTTACTGCGCAAAGCCGGTCTGAATCTAGCAGAAAGTACATCGGGGAAAAGGAAAGGACAGATCGTCATCTCCAAACGGGGAGATTCCAGTCTGAGGAAATATCTGTATCTGGCGACCATTCAGCTCATCGGAATTAATCCGATCTTTCAAGAATTACATCAGCACAATGTTCAAAAAAAGCACATGAAGAAGCAACAGTCTGTCTTTAAGCTTGTAGGTAAGGTGGCACGAATTCTGATCGGTATGGTCCATCGAGCAGAAACATTCTCATCTGAAAAAGCCAGCCATCTCGTTCCACAAGCGGCTTAACGTATTGATCCGTCACGTATATTGACTCATTCGCGGGATTTCAACAAAGAAAGCACGGAGAACCGAGTTCCTGCCCAAAAAGGGCTTAGACCCGTCCGCTAAACGCAATCGGTCTCCACACCTTGGATAAGTATGACGATGGAATGTAAGGGCATAGACCCGTCGAGCCATGGGATGGTAAACACCAGGGCACATGTGGAGTTTGCGTGCAGTAGAGTGAACCGAAAAGGAATGGCAGAAGCGATTCCTCTGTTCCCGCATGCCCATATGCTGGACTGACGGCTCTCACCCTATGCTTTCCCCACCTTCATTACTAAACCAAGGTGATGAAATCCTGCGAATGAGTGAGGATATGTGAGATAAACCCTTAAAACCGAGGGACGGGCAGGATAGTTCAATCATTTCGCAGAATATTTCGAGTATGAATTTTTCGAAGTTCGTACATAAGACGTTATCTGAGTCCAAATGCTGATTAAAGAAAGGCGAATAACATGAAATTTCGAGGAACACAAACAATAATTATCTGGTCAATTATTAATATTGCTGTAATTATTGTGAGCCTTATCTATTTAAACAGGGCAAGCTCCATAATTTTTATGAGTGTACTAATATACGCTTTTATATATTTTTTCTCATATGATGTTGAAATTAAAGAATCAAAAATTATAGTGAGGACTTTCTTCATTAGGAGACAAATTTATGATATTAATGAGTTAAAGTTTATTCATGCAATAACAATCAGAAAGGCTGGTTACATTGATATTCAGATTGGAAAGTCATACGCAGAAGAATTCTATATATTGGTTTTCAAGAATAACTCCAAGATAAAAGTAAATGCTTTTTTGAAATATAAAGGAACAAGTTTGGGGCGTTACTTAAAGAAACAATATCATATTCCGTTTAAAGAATTTGAAGAGACTAAATACATTTACGGTAATCCGTAGGTTATTCAAGATGTGAACCTCCTTCAGATAACAACATATTCACGCATCGGGTCCAGTCGGCATAGTTCATTCAGCTAACGGGCACGTTAGCTGCATGACGACTTAGGTGAGAAGAAAATGTACTCACGATATTTAGCTAACCCTATACTGATTGCAAATGTCATGAAAGAAGGAACAACTTTGAGATCTACAAAGATGTCTTACCTTACTTCCCTCCTCCTTTTCATTTTAATAGCCTCTGGATGTTCCGAAAGCAAAAACGATGGTATAAACGATAACGTAATTGAAAAGGATGGTTCGTCTATGTGGAAAGATTATATAAATACGTTTACGCAAGAGTATAGATTCAATCCCCCCGCTAACGAAAATGAAGTAGCTCAGATAAGCGAGAAACTTGGTGCTGTGTGTCCTGAAGAACTGACATCGTTACTCCTTGAAACAAACGGAATTGATCATGAGTTAGGTTATCCGTTGATTTATTCAACGTTACAAATTGTAGATAGAAATATAGAAGAGAGGACTTCTGAAGACAACAAGGAAATGGGACTATCCTATGATGACATGTTGCTATTCTCAGATGCAGGAAATGGTGATTACTTCGGTTATATTATAAAAAATGGGGTTGTCCAAGATGGAATTTATGTTGGAGACCATGAAGAAGGCAGCAGAACGAAAGTAGCTTCATCACTTAGGGAATTCATTAAAGGTTGGACTACAGGTGAGATAGCTATCTAAAATCATGGTTTTTAAAGGTGGCAATTAAGTAGTCTTTATACTATTGAAACGCTTCTGACACGACGGCATCCGGCAAACGATCGGCCGTCGCTGAGCTAACAGGCAGACTAATACAAAGATTCTGTAAATATCCGTTTATATAAGGAGGTGGGATTCACTGGCGACACTTCATTTAATGGTTGGTCTCCCTTGTAGCGGTAAGACTAGTCTGGCTCGACAACTTGAAACGAAATACTCTGCACTTCGCCTTACTCCCGATGAATGGCATATCAGATTATTTGGGCATGATTTCGGGGATAACATGACGGAAACTGACGAAGTTAAGCATGATTCTAGACATGATTCAGTGGAATCCCTAATGTGGGACGTGGCCGCTAGAGTTTTAGTTCTTGGTGTTGATGTGATTCTGGATTTCGGATGCTGGGTTCGAAGTCAACGAGACGAGTTTCGTTCTAGAGCCAAGAACCTAGGGGCTGGCTTTAAAATTCATTTCGCTGATGTGCCTGAGGAAGTGTTATTTGAACGTCTAAAAGCTAGAAATGATATGCATACAGAAGGAACTTTTTTCATACCTGAAGCAAAACTTAAAGAATGGATAAAGATTTTTGAACCACCTTCATTAGAAGAACTTGATCCCTCGGGCGATTAACCTAACGGGAACGATAGCACAATAAACACCTAAGATGAAGCTACCGGCACGATTGGCGGCTTCATTACGTTAAGGGGCAGTTTAGCGCGACAGGAGGAAAAAGGAATCCCAATCCCGAACTGACAAAGGGAAGTGTTTTCAATAAAGGAACTAGATCAGGATTGTTGGTTTACAGATAGTGGGAGTAGACCGATTCCAACTATACGCAATGTTGCGAACTAATGGGCAGGAATGTGGAATAACTTCACGAATTCAATAATGAAAATTTGCGTGTTAAGGCAGTTTAACGGAGGTTGTAATTCTTGCTAATTGACAGAGTGTATGAAATATCATCTTTATTACATAAGCATGGGGTAGGAACTGAGCTTATAGGACCTCACCACAAAATAGATATGAGAACCTGGGAGGATCTTGTAGTTTCGCTTAATACTGAACTTCCAGTCAGTTTGAAGAGGATATTTTTAGAGGAAACCAGTGGCTTAATTTTATGTTGGGATACTTCAGTAGATAAGTTTGGCGATTCATGTAAAAGAGGATATCTCCACTTGCTCTCACCTAAAGAAATAATAACTACTTATCGTGAGATGCTTGAGGTGGTCAAAGAGTCATCCAGTGACCCAGAGGTTTCTTCGAATGCTGGATTGCAGGTACTCGTAAGAGATTGGCCGAGTTGGATACCCTTGTTTCGGTTCCCAGATGGTGATGCCTTTTGTATTGATATTAGAAACCTTTCGATCGTTTTTTTAGAGCATGACGTGATGGATGGAGGTCCATATATCCATGGGACAACAATTGCAAGTAGTCTTGATCATTTGTTAGAACTATGGGATCAAATAGCTTTTGCTGATGTTTATGATTGGTCTGAATGTTGTAATGAACATGGAATTATTCTTGAAAAACCTTTGTTTAATAACATTCGCTCATTGAGCTCCCTCGGTAAAATGTAGTTTTCTCACGAATGCTCGCTTATTCGCAGGATCTCACCAATAGATAATTTGTTGTTCGGATAGAAGAGGGGGTGCACCGTCAAATTCGGCAGCCGAAGCGCATGCGGGAACAGAAGAGGCGAGTTTTCGCTCCTTTTTTTAATGCTCTGCTGCACGCTGCTCCACGTACCTCCGGAGGCTTTCACTCCCATTTCTCGACGGGTCGATGCCCTTTCATTCCTTCGTTACGCCTATCCGGTGGGTGGAGGCCGGTTATCCTAACGGTACGGGTCGATGCCCTTTTGTTCAACGCAATCCGGTACTCCGTGCAATCTTGAGATCCCGCGAATAAGCCAATATTCATGCTAGTTGAGAAGCGGTTAAGCAGCTTGTTTCATAGAAAGAACCCGATCCGGTTCGTAAGCTTCGCCGCTCTGCGCCATGGCAACCAGAAGGCGAGCAAGCTTACCGCAAAGCTTCATCACGGAGCGCATGGGCTTCATGCTTTTCGTCTTCACATTCATTTCGTGCTGTCGTTTAACCGATTCATCGTTCATGATGAGGGCCATGGTTGCCATGAACAGGGCATGCCGAAGCCTTGGCCGGCCACGTTTGCTGAGGGACATTTGGCCCTTCCACTTGCCTGAACTCGCTTCAGCGAGGTTAAGGCCGGCATGTCGCAGTAATGCATTGCCGTGTGAATAGCCGCTGAGGTCGCCAGCTTCACCGAGAATGCCGGCGACAGACAAGATGCTCATGCCCTTGATCGCCAGCAGCGGTTTGGCTAGGGGAATCCGGGCCAGAGTAGCCGCCACTTCATCTTCGATGACCTGCAGCTGCTCCGTAGCCAGATCATATTCGGCCAAGAGTTGTTGCAGATGAAGTTTGTAGGCTTTTTCGGCATGCTTGGCGCCGACCGAGCGAGATGCGAGAGCCAGCAGTTCGCCAGCTCTACGTTCACCACTGTGCCGCTTCATGACTGATTTCCAACCGTCGACTACTTGGCGAACGGTGAGCTTTTGAAGATCGGCAGGTGTTGGAAAGAGACGCAGGGTAGCCAGTGAACCGAAGCCAATGAGGTGCTTGTATACCTGCCGCAGCTCGGGGAACACGATGTCGACCCAGCGGTGAATCTGGTTCTTGACGCTGACGAGACGGTGGACAATGGTCTCTCGGTTCGCCATGAGAACGCGCAGTTCCATGAACACTTCAGTGTTCTCTTTGATGAAAGTGTAGTAGCCGTTTTTCACCATATCGGCGATAACGAAGGCATCTTTGATGTCGCTTTTGGATGGAGTATTGTCGCGGTTTTCCTTGTTCTTTTTGACGAGATGAGGATTCACCAACACGACCTCGAGTTTGCGGTCCTTGAGCCAGGCAGCTAGACTAAGCCAGTAGTGGCCGGTGGGTTCCATGCCGATGATGGTGTCGTTTAGTTGGTGAGTTTCCTGCAACTCTTTCATCCACTGCAGCAGAAGGCAGAAACCGGCGTCGTCGTTAGAGAAGTGAAGCGGAGCGCCAAGCAGAATGCCACGGAAGTTGACGGCGCGTGCAACGTGGGTTTGCTGGGCGATGTCGATGCCGACGACAATATGCTGAGTTGAAATGCGTTCGAGTAGTTGATTTTGTTTGGCTTGGGCTTTAAACTTCAAGATAGAGCGACCTCCTTAAGATGGCTAAAGGGCTATGACCCGTGACTAACCCATCGTACCGGAGGCGCTCGTTTTTGTGCAAAGCGCAAAATTAACGCTCTACAGGAATCCTAACGGGCACGAGAGTATATCTTTTGGAGGATTGCATGAAATTATTGAACTGGCGTTTCGACGATGACCCACAGGGTCCTTCAGATGAATGGAATTGGGTCGAGATTACCATGACCTTTGAAGATGGAAGCAAGCGGTGGAGCATCTTGTATACACCTGACAGGCTAAAAAATAATCTTTCCCGTAAGAATATCAATCCCCCAGGTTTGTTCATCAAACACATGATAATTGTACGGAGTTATGAAGTAGACGACATTGAGCGAACATTAAAGTATTTAGAGAATGAAAATGAGTTGTTCGAAGCATCAAAACCATTGAACTAAAGGGCAGGATAGTTTAATTCACTTTACGAATACCTTAAGGTGTGCTAATTGAAAAAACAACATTCAGTGAGCGGGTGATATCCTAATTTGAAGAAGTTGGGGCTTTTAATATGTTTCATAACTGTATTCATTGTCTTAGGGCTAATTTGGTATTTTGCTTCCCCACTAAAAATTCAACATGTTATGAGACATACAAATAATATTGAAAAGATCGATTTTACGATTAGTTCTCAAGGTGAAATGCATCAATACTCAATGCAATTTCATGAGGAATCTAAGATTAGTGAAATGCTCAATTTTCTAGACTCAGAAACGTACAATCGAGAACTTAAAACATATAAAGGGAGCACTGATGAAGTAATTTTTATGATTATCTTTTATCGGAATAGAGATGGGGCTCTGGATAACTATTCCTTTGATATGAATGAATCTGGGGTAATTATTAGTGATAAAAAACAATATCAAATGCGTGGGGATACCAAAAAAGTATTTAACAGTCTTTATGAATGGATCAAGACTGAAGGTCTCTCCATTCGTAATTAGTAAAAAACTTGATCGATATTATGGTTTGAGGTAACGGGAGACGATAGCTGAATAATGGAGTGAAATTGTTAATGGCCGATGTTGAAGCTAAAATCATGTTCTTTCCCAAAGACGGAAGAACTGGACCAGCTATTTCGGGTTATCGACCGAACCACTTAATAAGAGATGATTATTTGACATCAGGAGAACACCATTATTATGGTCAGAAAATAATTGAGTTGGGTGAAACTGTACTTGGCACAATTACCTTCATTACACCAGAGGCTTATCCTGAGTGCTTATGGATAGGAAAAGTTATAAGGATTCAAGAGGGATCTAGAATTATTGGCTCTGCTGAAATAACAAAGATATTTAATGATATGTTATTGAAGCGAGGTTGAGGTCGCTACGCTAACTGGGAACATTAGCATTCCTGTAGATGGATTAATTTCGTCTTTGAAAAAAGAAAAGCGCCTCGGTACGATGGGAGTACGCAACGGGTCATAGCCCTTAAAATCCCATCATCCAGGAGGACGCTCTACTATGAAGTTTAAAGCGCAGGATAAACAAAATCAACTCATTGAAAAAATTACCGCTCACCATCTAGTCGTCGGCATCGACATCTCTCAACACATTCACGTCGCACGAGCGGTCAACTTCCGTGGGATCGCACTTGGAAATCCGCTATCCTTCTCGAATGACGAAGATGGCTTTCAAAACCTTTTTCGGTGGATCCATTCGCTACAAGCCGCCCATAGCTTAACTGCAGCCATTGTGGGCATGGAACCAACCGGTCATTACTGGCATAATCTCTCTAACTGGCTCGCAGATCATCAATTTGAAGTTGTTCTCGTTAACCCTCATCTGGTGAAAAAGAATAAGGAAAATCGCGACAACACGCCATCCAAGAGCGACAAAAAGGACGCGCTCGTCATTGCGGACATGGTCAAAAACGGCTACTACTCGTTCATCCGCAACACGCCCGAAGCCTTCGAAGAATTACGCGTCTATCTCTCCAACCGCGACTCTGTCGTGACGAGACTCGTTAGTGCCAAGAACCAAATTCATCGGTGGGTCGACGTTGTTTTCCCAGAGCTGCGACAAGTCTTCAAGAGCTTGATGTGCACTGGCTCGTTAGCTACTTTGCGTCTCTTTCCCACGCCCGAGGAATTGAGTAAGCTGCAGCCCCAAGACGTCATCGCTGGCTGGAAAACCCTTATGAAACGCCATTCTGGTGAGCGCAGGGCTCGAGCTCTTATCTCGCTTGCTAGTCGTTCTATTGGATCTAAACAAGCCACGCATGCTTACAAGCTTCACTTAAAGCAGCTCCTAGATGAATACGACCTTGCATGCGAGCAATTAAAGACGGTTGAGGCGGAGATCATTACCGTATTAGATCGGATCCCTTTTGCGAAATCCATGCTTGCTGTCAAAGGGATTAGCGCCATTTCACTGGCCGGTATACTCGGTGAGGCAGGAGATCTAAGCGGCTTTGTTCACGGCAATGCCCTGTTGCGTCATGCTGGCCTAAACCTCGCTGAAGCCAGCTCAGGTAAATGGACCGGACAGATGAAGATTAGCAAACGAGGACGATCTCGCCTTCGGCGGTTTATCTTCTTGATGGCCATGAGTTTAGTGGCGAACAATCCTGAATTCAAAGCCATGCATGCGTACAATGTACAGGTGAAAAAGATGAAGAAAATGAGGTCTCTTATGAAACTGTGTGGTAAATTAGCTCGCATACTGGTTGGAATGGCGCGTAGCCGGGAAGCCTATAATCCCCATAAAACGATGTCCATTCAACTAGCAGCTTAAGTCATATCCTACCGTTTCATCATACGTATTTTGGCTTATTCGCGGGATTTCAAAGAAAGCACGGCGTACCGGATGCATTAAACCAAAGGGCACCGACCCGTACCGTTAGCAAGACCGGACTCCACCCCTTGGACAGGCGTAACGAAGGAATGAGAGGGCATCGACCCGTTGAGACATGGGAGTGAAAACCTCCAGGGGCGGCGTGGAGAAGCGTGCAGTATATGGAAGGATATGGGGTTGCAACCTTCCCCCTCTATTTCCTCACGCCTTCATGATGTTTTGGTCACAATAAGGGTTCGCTTACTATTTTTCTGCATTTCTGGCAAGGGTGAAATCCTGCGAATAAGCGAGCATTCGTGAGAAAACTAAATCGTACCGAGGGAGTTTAATGAGCCGCTTAGACTATCATGAACTTCAACTTCAGACGGTGAATTGTGATTTTTGCTGAGCAAGGAGATTGGTGTAAGGGCTTCTGAGGGGAGTAAAACCAAGGCATGTTTAGTCTATTTAAGCGCAAAGACAAATTATCAGCCGAAAAACCTACGCAAGTCAGTATTTCAATTGAAGAGCAGCTTGTAAATTTAGAGAAAGTAGGCATTACGCTTAAAAAGAATGTAGAATTCAGGGACGTATTAGATTTCGAGATCCGAGAGTACGAGGAACGGCCGTATATTCATCTCCTAATGAGTATAGGGTCGGAAAGAGGCGGCTTAGAATCTGACAGTGATCTATACCCGACTAATGACGTCTGGTGCTTTGATCACGAATGTATCGAGGATCACGGCGATTATGTTCGAGCATTAGAACGGATTTCGGTTATGCTTGAGCCGGCAATAAGAATCACCGATATTCAGGATTACGTTGATATCGAAGCAGAAGAGGCATGGATAGCCTTTAATGCTGACGGTACGAACTATTGCTATACGCTTTCTACGCAGAACGATTGGTTGAGCCTCGAAATTTTCAAGATTTTCTCTGAATTGCTTGCTGCGAGCGGTAGCCCAAAACGATTCTTCTTCACGGATACCGGAAATGAACTATTAGTTGTTCTTATTGAACGGGACCGTTTCCACCAATTGAATAAGCTAATAAATATCTTCATTCCTTCTAGCCAAGCGTAGATTGTTCAGTTCTGTGGAAAATTATTTTATTAAGTAAACGGCAAACGATAGCTCAACAAGACACGAAGGCAGCTGGTCAGAGAAAATGATCAGCTGCCTTCTTTCAACTACCAGGCAGATTAGTTCAAATAACTCAGATACCTTCATAACTGTTAAGAAATTGAATGTCATGGTAAAATTATCCTTAATAAAAAGGGGCGGAGGAATAACCATGGCGATTACCCGTGAGACAATTTTAAAAGGAATAGTTTCTGATCTTGGAAGTGAAAATTATATCTTAGCCATCTGGTTAGAAGGCTCAGATGGAACTAAAAATTTGGACAAGTACTCTGACATTGATCTGGTATGTTACACAAAAGAAGGATTCATAGACGATGCTTTCACGAGACTAGACGAATGCATGAGGCAATTAGGACAAGTAAATATTGCATATGAAGAACCTGGCCGGTCCGCTAATAATCGCTATAAGGTGTACCACCTTCAGGAGACATCTGACTATCTTTTAGTTGATGTGACAATTCAAAGTGAAAGTGTTCCAGTTTCATTCACAAATGAAGATAACACCGTCGTACCGGTTGTATTGGTGGATAAGGCCGGTATTGTAAAATATCAAAATGTTGACTATATGACTCACTGTTCACGACTGCATAATCAATTGGTACGTGCTCAAGGAGTATTCAGTCAAAGAAGCCGGGCGGTTAAATATACAAAACGCGGGCTTTTTTTAGAGTCGTTGATTTACTATCAGAAGTTTGTATTGAATCCACTTGTTGATGTATTTCGTATCCTCCATACTCCATTTCAGGCTGATTGCTTTTTGGTTCATGCGACTCGGGATTTTCCTGCTGACGTGGTGTTAACATTGGAGAATTTATATGGTACGAAAACTGTACAAGATATAGCTGAGAGAATCATTTTGGTAGAGGAATTGTTTCGTAATGCTGTAGCTGAGGCTGATGTCTTGCTCTCACATCATTACACTAGCGGGGAACGTTAGTTCAACAGTCGAAAGTAGGAATTCATGATGGAACATATCTTTGGATTAGGAAAAATAAATAGCGAAGAATTAACAATACTTGAATTGCAGGACGCAATGGACCGAGGGGAAATTACCTCGAGAGAACTTGTTATGCATTATTTGTATCGTATAGCAATGTTCGACCAGTCCGGTCCCTTCATCAACGCGATTATGGAAATTAATCCGGACGCGATCTTTATTGCTGAAGCATTAGACCGAGAAAGAAAAGAAATTGGTGCAAGAAGCTGTCTTCATGGTGTTCCCGTGCTGTTGAAAGGAAATATTGAAACCAATGATAAAATGCATACAAGTGCAGGAGCTCTAGCTTTGGAGCACCATGTAAGTTCAAGCGATGCTTTTCTCGTTCGGAGATTAAGGGATGCTGGTGCAATTATTCTAGGGAAAACAAATATGACCGAGTGGGCCAACGGGATGTCGCCTTTGATGTGGGCAGGATACAGTTCTATAGGAGGGCAAACCAAAAATCCATACGGCGACCATTTCACCGGAGGATCTAGTACGGGATCCGCCGCAGCCGTTGCAGCCAATTTCGCTACGACCGCAGTCGGTACTGAGACTTCGGCCTCCATTTTAAGCCCCGCTGTACAGAATGCCATTGTCGGCATCAAACCCACCGTTGGGCTGATAAGTCGGTCAGGAATCATTCCGTGGACCTATTCTCAGGATACGGCCGGTCCAATGGCAAGGACAGTGACGGATGCGGCTATCTTATTGACTGCTCTAGCTGGTAAGGATGAGAACGATCCTGCCACATGGAGGAATGGGCTTGCTAACGTGGAATACACTGCATTTTTAGATAAAGACGGATTAAGTAAAGCAACCATAGGGGTATTCAGGAATGCTCTCCCCGAGAAATACCGCGACATTGGTGAATACGATGATCGATTATTTAGCGATGCTGTGGCATTGTTAAAAGATTCGGGTGCGAATGTAATAGATGATATAGAAATCCCATCGTTCAATAAAGAGTGGACGCAGTACAAAATGAACCATGAATTTAAGCATTCGGTTGAACGTTTTTTGCAAAGTCTCCCTGCTCATCTTCCTGTCCATAATCTGGACGAATTAATCCAATGGAATGAACGGAATAGTGACAAAGCTTTGAAATATGGACAAGATTCACTGAAGTTTCGGTCACAGATTAATAACCCATTAAAGAGTCAGAAATACATATTAGAGTTAATATCTGATTTGTACGATGCCCAAAATCAGGGGATTGATTACGCCTTGAACAAGTATGGTTTGGATGCAATCCTTTTTCCGTCCTATGTCGGCGCTGATCTATGCGCTAGAGCAGGTTACCCGTCCATAGCGGTACCAGCTGGTTTCCAAGATAATGGAAGAGCATTCGGCATTACGTTCGCAGGAACGGCATTCAGTGAATCGAAGCTAATACGAATTGCATTTGCATTTGAACAACAAACCAAACACAGAAAAATGCCAAATCTTAAGCCTTGAGCTAACTGGAGAACGAGAGTTGAATGGAGACACAACGGCAGTCGGCATACGGTCGGCTGCCGTTTCCCATTGAAGTAACGGGCAGGATACTTCCACCATGTGGTAAAATATGTCCTGTGCTAGAGACGATGAGGGAGTCCTTGTTCGAAAAAAGGGGGAATTATATTGGAATATAATACTTTTACGAACTTAGAGACTGGTTCTGCTTGGTTTAAAAGTATGTGTTTACTGCACGAAAGTATCTTTGGGAACCAAAGCTCGAATAGTATAACGCAAGAATTATCGGGCAGACCTCAATACTTAATACTTGTTGCAATCGACAATGGGCGTGTTATTGGATATAAGATTGGATATCAAGACAGGAAGAGCCGCTTTTATAGTTGGCTCGGTGCAGTATATCCTGAATACCGTAGTCAGGGAATCGCGTCGGAATTGATGATCAGACAGCACGAATGGTGTAAAAGCCAAGGATATAAAGTAGTTCGGACACAAACTAAAAATAAGTGGCGGAAAATGCTCATTCTTAACATTCGGCATGATTTTAACATAATTGGAACTTACACGGATGATAAAGGGGAAACGAAAATCATACTTGAGAAACAGTTATAATTATGTAAAGTTAATTTTGATTCAGCTAACGGGGAACTATAGTTCAATTAAGACACGAAGGCAGCCGATCGGAAATGTTCGGCTGCCTTCGCTCAACTAACGGGCAGTTTAGTTAAAAGGAAAATATTTGCACAAGACCATTTGTACGATAATATTTGAGTGTTGGAATCCGCAACTATGCTTTTGAGGGGGAAGTTAATAATATGCTAACAGCTCAAGTGAAAAAAGTAATTAATTGTTGTATTCCTGTTACGAATGTAAAAGAATCAGCAGAATGGTATGTTAAACATCTTGGCTGTAGATACGAAGGAGAAATAAGAGAGGGAGATACATTTTTAAGATTATCGAGTGGACCTGACCTCAATTTACTGAAAGTAGACGAAACCGTCCAATGGAAGCTAAATGGTTTTGTAATTCCAATTATCCACATCCATACTGATGATGCAAATGCATTGCACCAGTATTTAAAGTTAAATGGAGTATCGGTTGAAGATGTTGTTGACCATTCATGGATTGGTTATAGTTTTGCAATGTATGACCCCGATGGAAATAAGATATTAATATGGCAAGCAAATGATTTGCTTGATTCATAAATTCAGTTGTTAAGCTCCCTCGGTAAAATGTAGTTTTCTCACGAATGCTCGCTTATTCGCAGGATCTCTCCAATAGATAAATCGCTATCCGGATAGAAGAAGCCATGTACCGTCAAATTTGCCAACCGAAGCGCATGCGGGAACAGAAGGGGCGAGTTTGCGCTCCTTTTTTTACTGCTCTGTTGCACGTTACTCCACGTACCTCCGGAGGCTTTCACTCCCATTTCTCGACGGGTCGATGCCCTTTCATTCCTTCGTTACGCCTATCCGGTGGGTGGAGGCCGGTCATCCTAACGGTACGGGTCTGTGCCCTTTTGCATAACGCAATCCGGTACTCCGTGCAGCCTTGAGATCCCGCGAATAAGCCAATTTACGTGTTAATTGAGAAGCGGCTAAGCAGCTTGTTTCATAGGAAGAGCTCGATCCGGTTCGTAAGTTTCACCGCTTTGTGCCATGGCAACCAATAAGCGAGCCAGCTTGCCGCAAAGCTTCATCACGGAGCGCATCGGCTTCATGCTTTTCGTCTTTACATTCATTTCGTGCTGTCGTTTAAACGATACATCGTTCATGATGAGGGCCATCGTTGCCATGAACAGGGCATGCCGAAGCCTTGGTCGGCCACGTTTGCTGATGGACATCTGGCCCTTCCATTTGCCTGAGCTCGCTTCAGTTAGATTGAGGCCGGCATGCCGCAGCAATGCATTGCCATGTGCATAGCCGCTGAGGTCGCCAGCTTCACCCAGAATGCCGGCGACTGACAGGATGCTCATACCCTTAATGGCCAGCAGCGGCTCGGCTAGCGGGATCCGGACCAGTGCAGCCGTGACTTCAGCCTCAATGACCTGCAGCTGCTCCATAGCCAGATCATATTCCGCCAGCAGCTGTTGCAGATGAAGCTTGTAGGCTCGCTCGGCATGCTTGGCGCCGACAGAGCGAGCTGCCAGAGCCAGCAGCTCGCCAGCTCTTCGTTCACCGCTATGCCGCTTCATGATCGTTTTCCAACCGTCGACTACCTGGCGAACGGTGAGCTTTTGAAGATCGGCAGGTGTAGGAAAGAGACGCAGAGTAGCTAACGATCCGGAGCCAATGAGGTGCTTGTATACCTGCCGCAGCTCGGGGAACACAATGTCGACCCAGCGGTGGATCTGGTTCTTAACGCTGACGAGACGATGAACAATTGTCTCTCGGTTCGCCATGAGAACACGTAGTTCCATGAACACTTCACTGGTTTCTTTGATGAAGGAGTAGTAGCCGTTTTTCACCATGTCGGCGATAACAAAGGCATCTTTGATGTCGCTTTTGGATGGTGTATTGTCTCGGTTTTCCTTGTTCTTTTTGACGAGATGAGGATTCACCAACACGACCTCGAGGTGGCGATCTTTGAGCCAGGCAGCGAGGCTGAGCCAGTAGTGGCCGGTTGGTTCCATGCCGATGATGGTGTCGCTTAGCTGGTGCGTTTCGTGTAGATCTTTCATCCACTGCAGCAGTAGGCAGAAGCCGGCATCGTCGTTGGAGAAGTGAAGCGGAGTGCCGAGCAGGATTCCACGGAAGTTGACGGCGCGAGCAACATGGGACTGCTGGGCGATGTCGATACCGACGACAAGGTGCTGGGTTGAAATGCGTTCGAGCAGTTGATTTTGTTTGGCTTGAGCTTTAAACTTCAAGATAGAGCGACCTCCTTAAGATGGCTAAAGGGCTATGACCCGTGACTAACCCATCGTACCGGAGTCGCTCGTTTTTGTGCAAAGCGCAAAATTAACACTCTACAGGAATCCTAACGGGGAACGATAGTTGAATGAAGCAGCGGCAGTCTAGGACTTTATTTTCTCGTCCTTGGCTGCCGCTGTTTCAATTCCATGGTCAGTCTAACACTTATTTTATAGAGTCTGACGATCAATCGATTCGAAGACTTGCACTGAATAAGGATATCCAGTCTAATACTTTATTTTCACTGAACATGAGCATCATAAAGAGTCACTAAAGGGCATTCCAACGAAGAGTGGGATATGATCGTGATGAATGGCCAGTAAAAGGTGGTATAGGTGCTGATATATGGTACATCACACCTTCCGATAATCGAGGAGCAGGATCAGCGATTTCTAACCATATTGAAAAGTATCCAGACGGTGATAAAACGACATGAAGAAAGGTGCTCATGCTGTATTTCTGTTACAATTAATGTAAATACTTCGGTTACGTGAAAAGGGGAATGTAAGTGTCGGCAATTAATTCAAGGTCAAATTCAAATTGGATTCCTGTGTTTCTTATAGAAAATGATCTTCCAGAAAGAGAATTTAAGCACCTCCAGGAGTGTTTTAGATACCTCAGAGGGCTTGATCTATTTAATGGCTATAGTAACAAATTCATTTACAATGTAATTAATTCTGGAATTGATGATGATAAGAAGCAATATGGATTTACTTTCAGGACAACGGTTGAAGCAAAGGCAAAACGTTCAGATCGTAAAACAAGATGATTAAATGCTTTTCAAGTGAACTTAATGGGAAAGAGTGATTTCGTTGAGGATTGTATCTTGGAATTGTCGAATGGCCTTTCGAAATAAATATAAGAAGATGTACAGGTACAATCCCGACATTATGGTAATTCCAGAATGCGAAGACCTTTCAAAAAAGAAGCATGAAGTTTTTTACAACGACTTTAAATGGGTTGGGTTAGATGGTAAAAAAGGGCTAGGAATTTTCTCGCTTAATGAAAAATATAAATTAAAAATTCATGAGAATTATACAGAAGAGTTTCAGTATATAGTTCCTGTAGTCGTATCTAATGATGATGAGTCGTTTTTATTATTTGCCGTTTGGACAAAAGGCAACAAAAGCATGAGAAAAGAAGAGACTTATATTGGCCAATTATATCTCGCCCTTTTAAGATATGAACACCTACTTAACGAGAAATGTATCATTGCAGGTGATTTCAATAGTAATGCGATATGGGATAATTTAAGAAGGAAAAATCATTCAACCGTTGTAGAATTACTGATGAGGAAAAACATTTCAAGTGTATATCATAAAATGTCTGGAGAAGAGACTGGAAAAGAAACAGTTTATACGTATCTCCACAATAGTCCAAAGAAACCATATCATATCGATTATATATTTGCATCGGAGAGTTTAATAAGCAAATCAAATCATTTTAATATTGAAAGTTTGGCATTACTATCTGAGTTAAATAGCGACCATGTACCGTTAATATTTGAATTTAAGTAAGCGAAGTATGTTGAACATTATTGGGCAATATTTGCTGAAAAAAAGGAGTTTCAAGTTTCGTTATTGAATATGACTAAAGAACTATTTCGCAGGGTAATTAGAGGATTAAAATGAACAAAAAAGACCTCTCAGAACGCGATATATGTACGAAATATATAACGCCAGCACTTGTCCAATCGGGGTGGGATTTACAGAAGCAAATTCGTGAAGAAGTTTCTTTCACAGATGGACGAATTATCGTGCGCAAAAAGATGGTCACTCGTGGTGAAAAAAAACGTGCGATGCCGTATTGGACCTCACTAAGGTCCAACCTGGCGAATAGAAAGCGATCGGACCGGTAAACGGCTCGTACGCCGGCACGACGCAAGTCTCCAAGTAACCCAACAAACCTAACCCAACAAACAAACACAACAAACAACCGAGAGCCAAAATGGCCAGGTTGTTTGTTTTTGCTTGTTTCAAGCCCTCTCATACATCGGCACAGGCTTCTCAGCGAGCCCACATCGAATCGTTACGGCGGGCGGGTGCCCGGCAATGCATCCGAGAAGGACAGCGGATATTCTCGGCCGTATAAGACTAGAAATTAACCGTCCCGCCTGTTGGTGGGATTTTTTACACATAATTATTTTCTAACATGTCCCATAGCTGTTCGGCAACGGTCTGCGGAGACAGGGGCATATTGTTTTTGATCCACCATTCCACGACGCCAACGTATGCGGATAACATAAATTGAACGGCAACCTCTTTGTTGCCTTCCTCGTAATTCCCGCTTACTTTCAATCGTTTGATAATTCCGTTTTTGACAAGCAGAATTAATTGCTCCTGAAAACAAGCCGTACCTTTGTTGGTCAGGACAGTGAAATAAAATGAAAAATGCGCTTCAAAATAAAGAAACATCGGCAAAAGGGAATGATCGAGATCCAATTTCTCCTCTGGAAGCTTCGATAGAATGCAAAATTTCAACATATTGCCCAAATGATCTTTTATCGCTTTGTCGAGCAGGTCATATTTGTCCGAATAATGAAGATAGACGGTGCCCCTGTGAATATCGGCTCTATTCGAGATGTCGTTGATCGTAATAGTATCGAAGTCTTTCTCGGACATCAATTCAATCAGAGCTTGATTGATTGCTTCCCTGGTCTTGATTGTTCTTCTGTCTACTTTAGACATGGTGCGGCCTCCCCTCGGCTTATGATTCTGAACAGATTTGAACGATGCGTCAATTACATGACAAAAGTCACTTTTTTGACGATTGAGATATCGCCAGGACTCTTTATAATGTAAATCAATACATGTGAGTTAATCAACGGTTGTCGTCTAATATTGTTGAAACTATTCACATGTACAGCTATATAAAAATTGCAGAAAAGAGGCGGAGAGATCATGAAAATCGAGGTTTGGTCGGATGTCATGTGCCCGTTATGCTATATCGGCAAAACGAATTTGGATACAGCTCTGGAACAATTCGGTCAAAGGGATCAAGTAGAAGTCATCTACAGACCGTTCCAGCTATTCCCCGATGCTCCGAGCAATACCGGCAAAAATTATTATGACTGGACAGCCGAGATTCATGGCGGCGGAATGTCGCCCGACTATGTAAGAGAAGGAAATAAAGCGGTGGTCCAGATGGGCAAAAATATCGGCCTCACCTATAATCTTTACAAATTGATTCCGTCCAATACGACAGATGCTCTTCGCGTGGCGGTTTATGCGCAGGAACAGGGCAAAGCAGCGGAGTGGATGGCTACGGTATATAAGGCGTACTTTACCGATGCATTGGATATCGGCGATCATGCGACACTTGCTAATCTTGCTGGCGAGAGCGGTCTTGACACCAGTGAAGTTCTTGCCATGCTGTCCAGTGATCGGTACAAGGATACGGTCAAGAAGGAGCGCCAAAACGGGTCCAGGAGGGGAATTACTGGAACGCCGTTCTATATCTTCAATGATAAGTATGCCGTATCCGGGGTAAGGGGCAGCGATGCGTTCCTCGAAGTAATTGAACAAGTCTGGAAAGATGAACATCCTCTGCAGATGATTGACAATGGGTCAAACAGCGATTCCGAAGGCGGTATTTGCGGGGAAGACGGCGTGTGCAAGATTTAATGTGATCCGCAATTTCAAGGGCGATCCAAATGAAGTGTGTGAACTTCGCTCGGGCGTCTGATGCCGCCCCGCAACGCGGGAGGACTGTATGCCATGCGATCGCAACATGAGCAATTTTACGATAAGGGAGTCAATCCAATATGAAGGCTAACTATAAACGGATCTTTGAACCGTTGACTTTTCGTTCGGGTGTACAGCTAAGAAATCGGGTGCTGATGGCGCCGATGACCAATTCCTCCTCTCTGGAGGATGGAACCGTGTCGGAGCAAGAGCTGGATTATTATCGAGAGCGAGCAGGGGGCGTCGGTGCAGTTATTACAGCTTGCGCCCATGTTGCGCCGGAAGGTAAGGCTTATATAAACGAACTCGGCGCGGATAGCGACGCCTGCATTCCCGGCCTGACAAAACTATCGCGCACGATTCAAGATCAAGGCTCGAAGGCGATTTTACAAATTTTCCATGCCGGGAGAATGACTTCGCCAGATTTAATTGGCGGGCGGCAGCCGATTAGCGCCAGCGCTATAGCCGCAGCACGTCCAGGTTCGGCCGTGCCGAGGGAAATGACAGATAAAGAAATAATTTCCATCATTAATGCCTTCGGCGAAGCAACTCGCAGAGCCATAGAAGCGGGCTTTGACGGTGTCGAGATTCACGGTGCAAACACGTACTTGATTCAACAATTCTTTTCCCCTCATTCCAACCGCCGGTCCGATCGGTGGGGAGGCACGATCGAAAAAAGAATGGCGTTTCCGCTTGCCGTCATCGAAAACGTAAAAAATGCGGTGGCTGCCTATGCCAAAGCACCGTTCGTCGTCGGGTATCGAGTATCGCCTGAAGAAATGGAAAATCCGGGAATCACCATGGAAGACACGCTTCGCCTGGTGGACGTTTTGGCCGAACAGAAGCTCGATTACATTCATGTCTCGGTAAGAGGCTTTTGGGATGGATCGATTCGGGATAAGAAGGATACCCAATCACGCGTGCTGCTCATCCAGGAAAGGGCAGCCAATAGCGTACCCGTAATCGGAGTGGGCGGACTTTATTCGCCGCAAGATGTTGCTAAGGCTCTGGACGCGGGAGTATCTTTATTGGCTCTGGGGCATGTTATCATTATGGAACCAAAGTGGGTCGAAAAGGTTCTAAGTAATCGGGAAGCCGATATCAGAACGACCTTGCCGAAATCGGCTCAAAATAAGCTAGTCATACCGGACCCCATGTGGAATTTGCTTCTAAGTGTTCCTGGCTGGTTTCCGGTTGTGTAAGAGTGTTGACCAGGCACGAGAGAGCCAGTCGAGGAAACGAACATTGGAACGTCAAATTAGAAGATATTCGTGTTCCCGTTCGATTCTGGCACAGCGAAGCGGATCAATCCATACCTATTTTTCATGCTGAGTATTTGACGAACATCATCCCGAACGCGAGCTTGAGACGATTCCAAGATTTAGATCACTTAGCAACGTCACAAGCGGCCCTCCCCGAGGTACTTGATTCCCTAACCAAGTAGCTTTCATTTGTTCATTCCAATAACGTTGAACTATAGCTCAATCACACATGACGTCAACCGGTACTCGATCGGTTGACGTTGTTTGTTGAACTAACGAGGAACGATAGCTCAAATCATCTTGGAGCAGTTTATCTGCGGCAGATGCTCCATTTTCTTTACAATATATCGGACCCTGACGAGACATGCTGTTTTTTTTTCGCCAACCTTCGGCAACATGTCGTGATAGGCATGTGACGTGTACTGGAATCCTTGATCGCTATGAACGATCAATCCAGTCACGTCTTTTTGCGTTCTAAAGCTTGTTTAAACGTCTGCAGTACCAGCTCATTGTCGTTACGTAAACTCATTTTTGTCGTGTTATTGCATGGATCATGTCGTGAAAATGATAACATTAGAATTCCTATTTATGGTAGAGTAATGAGATCGCTTCCTATTGCTTCTCCTCCTTAATCTCCCGGCAATTCTCATTCGCGCTTCGGCTTCATCGCTCTCAACACGATTGAAACACATGCAAGTTACCCCACATGGATGCAGGTGATCGTAGTGAACGATTCGACAAGCTATTCCGGTTCTGCCTCCCGTCTTATGAAAGACGTGCTTCAAAGCTGGAAGTTTTATTTTACGAGTATTTTGGCCACAATCGCGTATTTGCTTATGGATTTCTACATGAGAAAGATGATCGGAAGAGTCGCGGACGATATCCTTGACCATAAAGAAACGTTCATGATGTCGTTTCTCTTATTGCTTGGCTCCACGTTTTTGGCATCCCCGTTTCACGGCCTGGCGACGTATACGAAGGGGCGGATGTCCGAAGAAGTCATGCTTCGGCTGCGGCTGGTGATCGGCAAGAAAACGACGAAGCTGCGCATGCCGTATTTAGAAACTCACGATAGCGGTACGATTATCTCCCACCTGGGCTCGGAAATGGATATGCTAAACGGCTTTACCTATTATGGTCTGTCGATGGTCACGACGTTGTTCGTGCAGCTGATCGGTGTAACGGCCTTCATGCTATCGGTAGACGTTGAAATCACGATCGTCTTTATTTCCCTCTCCTTGGTCGTTCTTCCCCTTAGCATTCTGATGACCAAGCAGGTCCGCGCCCATGAACGCGTCTATAGAAGCCAATTGGCGCAATCGCAGCAACGAGCCAAAGAAGGCATTCATTTTATAGCCCTGATCAAATCGTTCCGGCTGGAGCGCAAGGTTTACGCCCAGTATGAGCAAGCTGTCCAGCAGTCAACGGACGCGGCAATCAAGAACGGCAGAACGATTGCCTATGTCGCGGCGGCAGGCAAAGCTATCGGTTTCATTCCGCTGATTACCGTGATCGCGCTGGGCGTATGGCGGATTTCCAAGGGGACGTTGTCGCAAGGGGAGCTTCTGTCGCTAGTCACGATCGGCGGTGGTTTTTTCGGCTGGTTGCAGGACACGCCGGATATCGTAGCTTATCTCAGAAAGACTCAAGTAGCTTGCGAACGTATCTACGGCTATCTAGCCTTGCCCGAAGAAGAGGATGGCAGCGGCTCCGAGCCGGATCGGGACGGCAGCTGTATCGTTAAGCTGGAAGAAGTGCATTTTGCGTATCCTGGAGAGAAAGAGGTCCTGCAGGGCGTCTCGCTGGAAATACGCAAGGGCGAGTCCGTTGCGATCGTCGGTGCCAGCGGATCGGGGAAATCGACGCTGATGAAATTGATCTGCGGATTTGTCGAGCCAAGCAGCGGCTGCGTCGAGCTTATGGGGCATACCACGGATGCATGGGAGAAGGAAGCCATGCGCCGGCATATTGCATTCGTCAGCCAAAAGAACCAGCTGTTCCCCGGCACTCTGCGAGACAATTTGCTGCCCGGCCAGTTTAAGATGGAGGACGAACGACTTGCGGACCTCTGCAGAGAAGCCGGCTTGGAATCGTTGTTGGCGGACAGGGGCTTGGACAAGCATGTCGGAGAAGCCGAGATCGAGCTGTCCGGCGGCGAGAAGCAGCGAATTACCATTCTGCGTGCATTACTGAAGGATGCCGAATTGATCTTGCTGGACGAACCTACCTCCGCATTGGACGCCGTTTCGGAGGAGAAGGTGCAGACTTGCTTACAGTTGCTGACAGAGGGTAAAACCTCGCTGACGATTGCCCATCGTATGGCGACCATCCAGAAAGCGGACCGCATCTATGTGCTTCATCAAGGACGAATCGTGCAGGTCGGCGCTCACGATGAATTGATTCTTGAAGAGGGCCCCTACCTGGAAATGCTGAAACTACAATCCTTCAAAGACCGTCCGGAGGTCATGCAATGGAGTTAATCAGAGAATTGAAGCCGTTGTTCGCTTACATGCGGCCGTGGAAAAGAAGCTATGCGGCCAGTTCGATCGCGGTGTCCGTTTCGAGCTATTGTGAGAATTTAATCATGGCGCTGCTGCTCGGTAAAGTGCTCGGCGCAGTGACGAACGGCACCTATCAAGAGGCGGTATCGGACATGATCCGGTATGCGAGTTTGTATGTCCTGCTGATGCTCATTGTTGCGATCGGAAATACAGTTGCCAATCGAGACGCAGAGCATGCAACGCGAAGCATGCGGCTCAAGGCGTTCGCCGGCATCATGACGTCTAAGCTGAGCGCGATCGCGAGCAACCATGCCGGAGATATGCTCGTCCGATTAGACGGCGACGTCAATGCAGCTTCCGAAGTGTTCAAGAAAACGGTACAGAACGCCATCGCATTGCTATTTACGTTAATCGCCTCTATCGTGACGGTCTTTTCGGTCAGTTGGCTGAGCGGGATCATTCTTACGCTGTTCGGCTTGCTCATGCTCTGGATTAATGTTAAATTCATCGCTCCGGCCAGGGTCAGGTATAGTATCGCTAGAGCCCATGTGTCTAAATCGGTTATGGGCTTATCCGACCTGCTAACCAATGCTGAACTGCTTCGGTTCTACGGCGGTAAATCCGTCATACTGGATCACTACGAGCATGTTTGCCGAGAGTTGCAGGACAAGAAAGTAGCCGCGGTCCGGCTTACGGCGCTGCAAAACACGTTAGGCCAAGTACAGGCGAGTTTCGTCGTTCTGTTCAGCATCGGGATTGGTTTCGTGCTGTGGAAGAACGAAACCATTTCAATTGAGCAAATTCCGATCCTGCTGAATATGGGCAGCATGCTGGTCAATCCGCTCGCAGGTATCGGGTTTATGATGGCGAATATGCAAAGCAGTCTAGCAGGCGGCGTTCGCGTGCTAGAGCTGATGGATCTGCCGGAAGAAGACGGAGCGAGAGCAGGGGCTCAGGTGGCGCCGAAAGAGCACGCGAACGCGATTGCTTGCAGCCGGCTTGCGTTTGGTTATAAGGATCGCAAAGTACTGGACCGTGTCTCGTTCGAGCTGCCGAAAGGCAAGATGCTGGCTGTTGTTGGTGAGAGCGGAAGTGGCAAAAGCACGTTGCTTAAGCTATTCATGGGCTTATACGAATACGAGGGAAGCTTAGCCTTGTTCGGCAAGGAGGTTTCCGGCACGCCGCTTGCGGAACTCCGAGATAAAACGGCATACGTGCCGCAGGATTGCCCGTTGTTTGAAGGCACGATTTTCGATAATATCGCCCTCGGCCGTCAACATGCATCCGAGGATGATGTCTATTTGGCGGCTTCCCGGGCAGGCGTCTCTGACTTTGCCGAGCAATTTCAAGACGGCTTCCGGACACAGGTGGGCGAGTCGGGCGTGAAACTCTCGGGCGGACAACGGCAAAAAATCGCTATCGCGCGTGCTTTGCTCAAAGAGGCGCCGATCCTATTGTTTGACGAGATTACGTCTTCCATTGATGCCATCTCAGAGCAATATATCCAAGAGACCATTGAGCGAATTAAGGGACACCAAACGATTGTCGTCGTCGCTCATCGGCTGGCGACGATCAAGGAGGCCGACTGCATTCTCGTGATGGACAAGGGCAGGCTCGTAGAGATGGGCACTCACGAGGAACTGTTGTCTACGGACGGATATTACGCAAGGCTGAAGAAGCTTCAGGAGCTCGTGATCGAGTAAATAATGGATGTTGAATTTTGGTGAAGGTAATTTTCCTACAAAACACCTTTATTAAACTAACGGAGACGTTAGTTCGGAAAGGAGCGATAATAATGTACATCGAAAGAGATATAACGATTGAAGAACTTATAATCGAGTTGAATAATGGTATCAGAAGTTTTCGTTCAATTGATGTCGTGAACTCAGGGGATCTTTCGAACTGGGATTTGCAAGGTGTCACCTTTGATGAATGTTTTTTAACTGGTGTTGATTTCACAAAGTGTAATTTGAAAAATGCACGACTTATTGCCACCAACCTTAAAACTTGTATATTTCAAGATGCAGATTTAACCGATGCTGAAATACGGTATTGCGCTGTGGAATCAGTCGATTGGCATGGTGCTGTTATAAATGGAACAGTGTTTGAAGAAAACAGTTCATACGGGCAAATGTTAAGTAGGGTAGACCTGGAACAAATGGTTATTTAGTGAATGTAGTGCTGTTGAGGTTGTTAAGCTAACGGAGAACGATAGTTCAACAACATGGAGCAGTTTGCCCTCGGCAGCTACTCCATTTTTCATAACGCTAACGGCAGGATACTTCGATTTGATTTGGAGAAAATAATACCAAATCAAAAATGGAGGATTAGTAATGAAGAATTTTCAAATTGCACTTACAATTATCTTGTCACTCACAATCCTGACAGCTTGGAAGTCACCATCAAAGCAAATTGTACAGGTCGAAGATGTTGTATCAATGCAGGTTGTCAGGAACTTTCCAGGAGCACCGGATTCTCCATTGTGCGAAATGACTAATGAACAAGAGAGAACAATCATTTTCAATTTAATCGGTAGAATAAACTCTTCAAAACCTGTCCATGGCTCAGCAGAATTTAATAAGTACCCGACAGTAATTAAAATTATTATGAATGATGGAAAGACAATGACAATTTCGAAAGCTTATAATTGGGTACATACAAGAAATGCCGATGGAAGTGGATTTTCATCAAGCTCCGGTATTAAAGATGAAATAGTGATTCGGTATGACTCGAAGAGGTTTCAAGCTAAATCTAAAGAGCTATTTAATTATCTTCAATGGTTAGAGAAAGAAAGTAATGACGTTTGTAATTAGTTAAACGAGCAGGCAGTCTACATTCGGCTAGCGTATTAGCAGTTTTCATCTATTGCACTAACGGGAGACTATTGCTCAATACGACACGACGGCAGCTGGCTTAATGATCAGCTGCCGTTTTCATTGAAGTACGGGCAGTTTACTTGGGAAACTGCTACGAGAAGGAATCCTTAAAAGCAAGCCGAATATTAGCGTATAATGGTTGTTTTTGAGGGGGAGAACTTCATGCTTTTCAGAAGTCTTATTGAGGATGATTTAGAACGCTGCATAGCCTTATTTATTGAGGTGTTTAACCAACCTCCTTGGAATAATAAATGGACATACGATGTTACTAAACAATTGTTCTTAGACTTTTGGAAGACACCAGGGTTTAGAGGGTATGTAGCAATTGATGAATCTAATGGGAACTCAATAGTTGCAACGATACTTGGGAAGGAAAAGCAATGGTGGAGAGGTAAGGAATATTTAATTGAAGAGTTCTTTGTTAAATCTGAGTTGCAGGGACTTGGAATAGGTTCAAAAATGCTTGAGTTTACTTATGCGGACATCAAGCCTCTAGGTATTGATAACGTAATATTGCTGACCAACACATTTGCACCAGCCTACAATTTTTATTTAAAAAGAGAGTTCAAGGAAAATCAAACATTAAGATTGCTATACAAAAATATCTGAATTTCGCCTACACTAGTACGCTAACGGGCACGATAGCGTAACAAAGACACGAAGGCAGTCGATCGGAAAAGATCGGCTGCCTTCGCTCAACTACCATGAAAATTCATCTCGTAGTAACATCTAAAAAAGACAAAACCAAAGAGAGGCGCAGTTCTTTAGTTTTTTAAAGGTGCCGCACCGCGTCAATTCATTATCAGGAGATAGTAGATCAAGAAACTTCTGAGATTGAAACGGCATATCCTAAGCTTTCAAGTCTTCGAACGGAATTTCGAACAATGGCTGCTTGTTTATGCCTCTCAAAATAGTCTTCGCCTAGGTCCACATACATTTCTTTTCTAGATAGTAAGTAATAAGCGATTCTTAACATGGCATGAGCGACTATAACAGCGGCTCGTTTCCTGCCTTTTTTAGCGAGTGCTCGGCGATACATTGCACCAAGGTAGTTTTTAGATGCACCCACTGAATGAGCGGCCTCAGTTAAAGCAGATTTCAAATATTTGTTTCCTTTCTTTCCTTTGGAAGACTTTCGTTTGCCGGCGCTCTCATTGTGACCAGGAACTAAGGCTGCCCAAGAACATAAATGAGCCGCACTAGGAAACTGTTTCTCAATGTTTGTTCCAAGCTCAGCTAAGATCTGTTCCGCCATTCGAGGAGCTATACCTGGTATGGAGTCCAGGCGTTCTACATCTTCCTGAAATGAGCTAACTCTCAGGGCAACCTCTTGATCTAACCGCTCTATTTGTTCCGACAGAAAATCGATATGAGTTAGAATGGTCTTGATCATTAAACGCTGATGAGGGTTTACGTAACCCCGCAGAGCCAGTTCTAGTTCTGATTTCTTCTTTTTCAATGAGCGTTGAGCCAGGTTTGCCAATTTCTCAGGATCTTCTTCGCCGTCTGCAATTGCACGAAGCATCTCCTTAGACGAGACGCCCATAATATCGGAAACAACGGACCCAAGTTTAATGTTTGCTCCTTCTAAAACCTTCTGAATTCGATTGTGCTGTCTGGCACGTTCTTCAATGATGCTTCGACGATACCGAACTAACTCCCGAAGTTCACGTTGCGTACGGTTTGGAATGAAACTAGCTTTCAGGAGCCCGTGGCGGAGGAGTTGGGCAATCCACTCTGCATCTTTAACATCGGTTTTACGTCCTGGAAGTGCCTTCATATGCTGGGCATTCACGACTAGAAACTCAATATCCTCAGATTCTAAGAGGTTAACAATTGGCTTCCAAAATACGCCTGTACTTTCCATTGCCACATGAGTACAACCATGGTTCTTAATCCAGTCGATTAACTGAAGCAGAAAAACAGTTTTAGTAGGAAACGTACAAATCTCCTTTCCCTCGGGCGTCATTACTAGCTCTTCAGCTCAAGATGCTGGTAACAGAACTTGGGGATCTAGAAATTGCTGAGATTAATCTGAACCTGCTTAAAGACTACCTAGCTAAGCAATCTGATCGCTTGAAGCCAAGCAGTCTAGGGCACCGTATTCGTTTTGTGCGTTCGCTCTTCCGTTTTGCATATGAAGAAACTTATCTATCCACCAACCCTTCACTCAAGCTACGTGAGCCTAAAATGGATAAACGAATTCGATGGAGGAAGATGTAATTCATCTAAAGATATCCTGTCAGACTACAAGGGAAAAGGCTCTACTCGAGTTTCTCTACAGCACAGGCTGCCGTATTGGAGAGGTCGAGAGAATCAACATTGAGGATCTAAATTGGGAGAACTGTTCAGCCATTGTAAATGGGAAAGGTTCAAAGCAAAGAGAAATTTACTTCACAACTGAGTGTAAGGTATGGTTGAAGAAGTACTTGGCAAGCCGTAAGGATTCGTGTAAGGCCTTATTTGTAACGGACACGAATCCGGTTAAGCGTATGGCCATTCCAACACTCAGGTGGGCGATAAAGCGGCTGGCAGTTCGAGGAGCGATCGAGGCAAACGTATACCCTCATCGTTTTCGTCATACTTATGCGTGCCAGCTATTGGATAACGGGGCACCGTTAGATTTTATTCAAGGAATGCTGGGCCATGAAAAAGCATCGACCACACAAATTTATGCCCAGCTCCGTGGAGAGCGTAGAAGAGAACTTTATCGCCGATTTTTTTAGTGTGTCAGTAGCGGCTCTCCGCAAGAGATTCCAATTAAAGTGCAGTTTAACGTGGAAATACATGTTTGAATGGATTGACATGGGAACGCATGTTCATTATTGTGAATGTAAATATATACAACTTTTAGGAGGGGATTCTATAATGTACATGGGTAAATCAAATGATAGTCTATCGCTTGAACCCGATACAAACACTAACAAAGCTATTCTGGAATATGATTTCCCCGCGATAAAGGTAGGCATCGCTGAATATAAAGAAGGTCCAACTGGTTGTACCGTTTTGTACTTTCCAGAAACAGTTAGAGCTGCTGTTGATGTAAGAGGAGGTTCCCCATCTACATTCACTACCGATAATCACAATTTTTCTGCTGGAGAGCGAGTTCTTGACGCAATTTGTTTAACTGGCGGTTCCGTTCATGGATTAGAGGCTGTGACTGGAGTTACCTCTGAATTATTGGCCCAGAGCGGTTACTCAACAAATTCTATGCCTAGAGTGGCTGCAGCAACCATCTATGACTTCGTCGGAAGGGATAACGCGATCTACCCAGATAAGCAACTCGGAAGTGCTGCCTTTCTAAGTACACAAATAAACAAGTTTCCAATGGGTGCAACTGGTGCAGGACGTTCAGCAAAAGTAGGAAAAGGGTTTAACCATTGGGAAACAGGAGGCCAAGGTGCAGCTTTTCGGCAAATCGGTCCAACGAAAATTGTAGTGTATACAGTTGTCAATTCGATGGGAGCCATTTTAGGTAGAGACGGTTCGATTGTGAGAGGTTATTATGATAACCATACAAATACACGCTATATGAACTTAGAAAATCTTATGGATGACTCTGTTAAGAAGCTAGGAAATACCACATTGACAGTAGTCGTAACCAACCAGAAGTTACCGCCTGTTTCTTTGCGCCAATTGTCCAAACAGGTACATACTTCTATGGCAAGAGCAATATATCCATTTCACACAATTGACGATGGTGACGTTTTATTTATGGCTTCAACCAATGAAGTCGATAACCCAGATCTTAATGCTGGTCATATTGGATTATTTGCATCAGAGCTGGCATGGGATGCTGTATTAAACAGTTTTGAAATAAATAATTAATTACGATAAGGGATCTAAGTTTAACAGTAAACCACCGACACTTGCGCCAGTCGGTGGTTGAGCTAACTGGGAACGATAGCTGAATAAACACGAAGATACGGCAGCCAGCTTATGGCTGCCGTTTTCTCAACTAACGGGCAGGAGAGTTGAATAAAGGCTGCAACATTCGTGAGGATTTCCACGTCTCAATTTCAATTAATGGATTTGTAAAGGGGGGGACAATTTGGTGAAAAGGATTTTTATGTATGTTGTAATATGTAGTTTTTCTTTGTTGATTGGTTGCGGAAAAGAACCCACCAAGCAGATTTCAGAACAGCAGAGTGAGACTAATACAATTGGAAATCCAACTGCTCAAGAAGTTTTAAGAATGGATTCGAATGCTAATATTTTTATGTATAGAGACACTATATATAATGCAGGAGTTTCATGGGTAGGGGAGTTAAATTTAACCAAAGACGTACAAGTAACTGAAATCAGTCACCAAAGTAATGTTGGTAAAGATTTTAAAAACGGAACAGCAAATAAACTGGAAGTGGGAACAAAGATATTCCGTGTCAAAGAGCGAAATGACATACTGATAGCTGAAACAGAAAAAGGTGACATTAGATTTTATCAATTAGTTGAAGGATAGCTAAATTGGTTACGCTAACTGCGAACGATGGCGTGGCGGTTCCAAGTTCTTCTTTTTCAGTATCCGAGGAAGATCATGCAACAATTACAAGGGACGCTAGTAATAATGTAACAATAAACGTTACAGGTTAGTAGGAAGTAGGTCAATCTCTTTGATAGATAAGAGGCTGACCTACCTTTTTAAGCTTGAGTAATCAAATGAAAATCTAAAGGAGAGTGAAGAAATGATGAAAAAAACAAACAAAATATGGGCATTGGCGCTTCTGACTGTTTCGATTGTTTCAAGCGGTACCATTCAAACACATGCAGTAAGTGCAGATGGCACTTATTCGCATGAGAACATGACACCAACCATCTTTATTGATGGTGTTAAGCAAGATCTAACTGGCTTTATCATGCCAAGTGGGACAACACTTGTTCCCTTTAGAGCGTTTTTCGACAGTTTAAAGATCGATGCGGAATTCAACAATAATACGAAAACGTTGCTCGCCAAAAACGACAAGACGACTATAAAGTTAACAGCTGATGAAATATATGGTTATGTAAATGATAATAAAATAAAGCTAGGCCAATCACCAGCTATCGTAAACGATATGTTCTATGTTAATTTGCGTTTCATTGCGGAAGCTTATGGAGCAACGGTATCTTTCAATAAAGAAGATTTAAAGATTTCGATTAGCTTGCCGACTGATAATGTAGATATATCATGAATCTGAACATGCAAACAAAAATCAGCGTTGCCGAATTAAAACGGTAACGCTGATTTTATTTCTGCGAAGAGTGAGAAGCATTTATGTATAAAAATTTTTGTCGTCCGACAATCATATCAGTCAGTTGCTGCTGCTGCCGCCGCCGGTTGTCGGGTGACAAGAACACAGTAACATTAAAAGTCGCATGAATTGCGGCTTTTTTGTTTGCCTGTAGCTAGCATCGTCGCAAACGGCGGATTCTCACGCGCGCTGCAGGAGGGCTCACCAACATATTATATCGATAATAAAAAAAAGAAGACGTGGTTGTCGGGTGACAAGAACATTATCTCATTAAAGGCCGCGATGGGACTGACCCCATAAAGTGAGATGTCGGACGACAAGAACATATATACAATTGAAGTCGCATAAACAGCGGCTTTTTTATTTTTTTGTATAGAAGTTCTTGTCGTGAGCTCAAGACAAGAACTTCTATACAAAGCCGTACTAGGACAAGAACTTCTATACAGCCCCGTGATCCCACAAATGCACACTTTATTAAACTACCATGAAAATTTCTCGTAGTAACATCTAAAAAAGACAAAACCAAAGAGAGGCGCAGTTCTTTAGTTTTTTAAAGGTGCCGCACCGCGTCAATTCATTATCAGGAGATAGTAGATCAAGAAACTTCCGAGATTGAAACGGCATATCCTAAGCTTTCAAGTCTTCGTACGGAATTCCGAACAATGGCTGCTTGTTTATGCCTCTCAAAATAGTCTTCGCCTAAGTCTACGTACATTTCTTTTCTAGATAGTAAGTAATAAGCAATTCTTAACATGGCATGAGCGACTACAATAGCGGCTCTTTTCCTGCCTTTTTTAGCGAGTGCTCGACGATAAAGTGCACCGAGATAGTTCTTTGATGCACCCACTGAATGAGCGGCTTCAGTTAAAGCAGATTTCAAATATTTGTTTCCTTTCTTTCCTTTGGAAGACTTTCGTTTGCCCGCGCTTTCATTATGACCAGGAACTAATGCCGCCCAAGAACATAAGTGAGCCGCACTAGGGAACTGATGCGCAATGTTTGTTCCAAGCTCAGCCAAGATCTGTTCCGCCATTCGAGGAGCTATACCAGGTATGGAATCCAGGCGTTCTACATCTTCCTGAAATGAGCTGACTCTCTGGGCAACTTCTTGATCTAACATCTCAATTTGTTCCGACAAAAAATCGATGTGAGTTAGAATAATGGTCTTGATCATTAAACGTTGATGGGGGTTTACGTAGCCACGCAGAGCCAGTTCTAGTTCTGATTTCTTCTTTTTCAGTGAGCGTTGAGCCAGGTTTGCCAATTTCTCAGGATCTTCTTCGCCGTCTGCAATTGCACGAAGCATCTCCTTAGACGAGACGCCCATAATATCGGAAACAACGGACCCAAGTTTAATGTTTGCTCCTTCTAAAACCTTCTGAATTCGATTGTGCTGTCTGGCACGTTCTTCAATGATGCTTCGACGATACCGAACTAACTCCCGAAGTTCTCGTTGCGTACGGTTTGGAATGAAACTAGCTTTCAGGAGCCCGTGGCGGAGGAGTTGGGCAATCCACTCCGCATCTTTAACATCGGTTTTACGTCCTGGAAGTGCCTTCATATGCTGGGCATTCACGACTAGAAACTCAATATCTTCAGATTCTAAGAGGTTAACAATTGGCTTCCAAAATACGCCTGTACTTTCCATTGCCACATGAGTACAACCATGGTTCTTAATCCAGTCGATTAACTGAAGCAGAAAAACAGTTTTAGTAGGAAACGTACAAATCTCCTTTCCCTCGGGCGTCATTACACACGCAGTAATAGAGTCTTTGTGAACATCCATTCCACATGCGCGTTCAATGAGAACATCCATTGAATAGTTCCTTTCTACGGCTCTGTAATTGGAGCTGGTGCAGCAACCAAAATAGGATTAATCTACCATGAGTGCTTCCCCAAAAGGGGAGCGACATTCTGTGATGCACCGTGGTCGTTGGAGTCAGACTAACGGATGGGCTCTAACGCACCATAGTTGATCGACCTTCTTCTCCCAGCCGTAATAGCAGTATTGACAGAGTTTTTCTATTTTCATCCTCTGTGGTGCAGCGATGCTCTTGCGCTGCATGAATGGCTAACGGGCACGATCGCGCGGCTACTGGAACGATCCATTCGTTAACCATTGGATTTTCATAAAGTGTAAGTTGCAGATGATAATCTGTTTTGGAGAGCTGTTATGATAAGAAAATGGGATGATATTTGTTCGGATTTTGAACATTTAAGTAGTAGTGATAACAAGTTTTTAAGTATTTACAACTTGGTGGTTTCTATCTGAGATTCTAAATATTCAGGTGGCTGAATGGGGACGAAGTAGCGAGCATGCGGTACGAAACCCCAACTTTGTTGAGAATCAAGTTATTTAGATATCTATAAAGAATTGTTGAAGCCGTTTCTTTGATCAAAATGGTCTAAGAAGCGGCTTTTCTTTCTGTTTATAGAAGTCGTGAATTGTTATTCGAGATGTCGTCTAATCGTTAGTCCGATGGTGACTATACCATGGTCTAGCGCAATTCCTTGACCAAAAATGTCGTCAGAGCGGTAATGAAGTGATCGGAAAACCGATAGCCCAAGATTTTTGCAATAGCTATGATGAAGGAACAGTGTGGAAGAATTTGCAATTGCACTACAGTGCTTCATTGTAACCGCTCCTTATTTATGTTGTTATTTGTTTTTAAGGGCTAGAGCATCGTTAATTAGTCGATAGATAATCTGCAGCTCATTTACATCCAATGAATAGAGCAAGGTATCAATTTTATCAAGAGTATCATCCCTTAACTTATCAGAAGAACGATTGCTAGTCTCAAGCAGCTGTGAGGGCTTAATTTTCAGTGCGTCCGATATCTTGAGAAGTGTTTCAAGAGTCACATTAATCTCTCCTCTTTCAATTCTCCCCAAATATGACTGATCAATATGTAGTATTTCCCCTAGCTCATCTTGTGTTAAGTTCTTCGCTTTCCTATACAATCTAATTTTCTTACCAACACTTGCATTGATATTAAACATATCGCCACCTCTTCTTAAGAGTAGGCAAGTGTCGGGTTCTATTGAAGAGAGTTAAACTACATAATTCCATTTGTATTTAGTACATAAATATCCTAAAATAAAATCACAATATGCATGAGGAGAAATGTTATATGTCATCAGCTTTGGCGCATCATCATGTCATTGAGAACGTGCTTCTATATAAAATGCGCGGGAAGGTTGCTTATCTTGGCAACGTATCTGCAATGTCTGCTCTACAGATCACTTATGTAAAACCTTTTGATCATCCCTCCGGTAAGGGATACCAACGTCCTGTTGATAACAAACGATGTAATGATTTTGCTATGTACTTATCAAAGGGCGATGATGCACTGTTTACACCTATACTTCTAAATGCTGAATCAAAGTGGGAGTTTAGTGCTTACGATAAATCGAGATCTTCCTTTGGACGATTAATCTGTAAGGACAAGGCTTCACTTATGGATGGACAACATCGTTTAGGAGGGATAAAGCGATATACCCAGGATACCCATTCTGAGATCAGTGTACCGTTCTTAGCTTTTCATTACTTGGATGAAGATGAAGAGATAAACTTATTCGATACAATTAACACCAAGGCAAAAGGCATCGGGATTTCTCTTAGCAAATACCTTCATCGTGACTCCGACGAGTACAGTTGGGTCGCTACTCAGCTTATTACAAGAGGAGATAGCCCGTTTCATTTCATTAGCACAATTACGGGTAAGCGCAGCCTAGGGCGTCATGTAACGCTGCAGAACCTATATAAAATGCTCGAGTTTTTATCTAAAGAGGATCATGTTGCTAAATTGCCTAAAGAAGAAAAATTAATGTTATGCCTCGTTTATTTTAATGCAATTAAGGAGCTGTTTAATAAGGAATGGCTCGATTATAAGGAATATCGCCTGACACACATTGTATGTTTGAACGCGATAGCTATTGCTGGAGGTGTCTTTCTCTCTAAGGTCATAAGTGAAGAGAAGAGAGCAATCGATTATAACCAAGTAATTAAAGGTGTTAATAAACTTAAAAGTATGGATTGGTCAGCTGCAGGAACCTTGAGATATATAAAAGGGATGAGTGGATCGAAGACACTGGCCAATGATTTAATTACGCAAATGATTGGAACAAGTGCTAGTAAATAATCAAGCTACTGGTTTGACACCCCTAGAGAAGTCCTGTGCCCTGAGGCGTGGGATTTCTTAATTTCAACTTTAAGGAGAATCTTCGATGGATTTGAGTTATTTCCCTGAAATGTTCCCAGACGAGTTGTTATATAGCGTTTGCGCAAGATACCAGAGCATTATTGGAGGGAGGAGCCATAAATATAATCTGCAGAAGCTCTTTAACACCCGTTCATCCTGTGCTGTTATAGATTTTCCAAGCCACGTGTCTAGCCTGGCAAGCAAGTTGGTTCAAACGGGCATCTCAGCTGAAACAATAATAATGAAGCATACAATGTACCCCTATTATCTCCCTTTTCTCCCGAAAGAGACTTCACAGAAGATATTCAATTTTATGATGTCTAATGACCAAGGTGGCAAAATCCATATGACATTAGGTACCATTGCCAGCTCAGTCCCCAAAACGATTTATCTTAGATACTGTGCCAAATGTAGCGCGTTTGATTTGAATAAGTATGGAGCCACTTATTGGCGAAGAGCTCATCAGCTCCCAGGCGTAACAGTTTGCTCAATTCATTATTCAGTACTGGTTAACTCGCAAGTATTGATTTCAACATTAAGAGGTAAGCAAACTTTTGTGGATTTAAATAAGTTGTACGATTTAGACAGAGTTGAGGTTCCCGGAGTCTTTGAAGCAGAAAGCTTGGACATTGCAAAGCGATCTGCTGAATTGTTACTTTCACACTCTAATAACTCAATATCTCAGGACATTGTAAAAGAGTTTTATTTGGAACAGCTGGAGCACAGAGGATATATTACTACCGGTGGGAGCATACGGTTTAAGTTGCTTGTTGCAGACTTCACTGAATATCATAGCAACGGATTCCTTACACAGCTAAACAGTAATCTACAAGCAGGAAGTGACTATACGTGGCTACATAAACTCTTGAGAAATAGAGATGAAACTGGCCACCCATTACGCCACTTATTGCTTCTAAAGTTTTTTGGAACCCCTTTTGAGCATGTTAAGCCCAAAGGAAGAATTAAACCTTTTGGGGAAGCACCTTGGCCATGCCTAAATAAAGCTGCTGAACACTACAGAGAGTCGGTTGTGAATGAGTGTGTCGTTACAACGGGAAGTAAGACAAAGAAGCCGACCGGCCATTTTATTTGCAGTTGTGGCTTTTCCTATATCAGAACAGGACCAGATTTGACTCCTGAGGACCGATTTTTGAGAGGGCGAATTGAGACATTTGGAGTGACCTTATTACAAGCGGCAAAAGAGGTGAATTTAGATTCTAATCTTTCCTTGAGGCAGAAGGCCAAACAAGTTGGTGTGGATCCCAAAACTTTCAATAAATTGCTTCTAATAGACTCTGAAAAAGAAAGGCAAATAAAAGTCATTAGTGTTCGTAAGAAAAGTAAAAAAACTAGTCAATTAGAAAAGGTTACATACGAGGAGAGAGTTGATTGGCAAGAGAGAGAGGAGGTTATGAGCAAAAAGGTTCTCTTAGCGGTTACAGACCTTTTGGCTTTGGAAAGACCAGTTAAAATCACTAAAAATGAACTTATTAGACGTGCTGAACTTCACCATTCGTTTTTCTACTACCCAGAAAAAATGCCTAAAACTAATATGTTAATTACTCAATACGTTGAGAGTGTTGAGGATTTTCAAACTAGAAGAATTGATGTGGCTATTGAGTTATTAAAAGAACGCGGTGAACTGAAGGAGTGGAAGGTAAGGAGAAGAGCTGCAATTACTAATAAGTGCTCTATTAAAGTGCAGAAATATATAAAAAATAGACTCGGCTTGATATAGGCTTAGCAATTTAGGAAATACTATCTCATAGATGATACTCATCTAGGAGGTAGTGATGGAGTTATGGGGGAGAAAGCGTATTTCCCAAGTGGTTATCCAGACGAAGATTTTCGAAGTATACTATTTCGTTATAAACATCGAATAGGTGCCATGAATACACATCAGTCTCGTCTTATTATGGTAGATCTTTTTGATATTGATTCTTTTAGGACTAGTATTTACCCCCGTAATTTAAATCATTTTATTGAAGCAACAGAGTATATGTTGACGGCAGAAGAAATTATATTGAATCACACTTTTTATCCACTATACAGTCCTTTTATTTCTCCTGAATTTGAGGCTTTAATGTTTGAAGGGATGATCTACAATCAGAACAAAGCCTTCCCGGGAAACTATACCTACGCTCTATTCGACAATCCATATAAATTCTGTCCGGAATGCTTAGTGTCAGATAGGATTGAGTATGGAGAGAGCTATATCCATCGTGTTCATCAACTGAACTTTGTACACATATGCCCAATTCATCGGGTATATCTTATACAACATTGTTATAGTTGTAACCAGCCACTATCTAGCTATTACAACATGTACCAGCCAACTTCAGAAAGTTGCCCACATTGTGCAAAAGACCTTCCCTCTGTACCAGTCGTCCAATCTGATACTTCCGACTTTTTGTTAAACTTATCCGTCGACTGCTTAACTTTACTACAAGTGAAGAATCACCCTCAGCATATAACTAGACATAAATATGCCACGTTACTGTGGATTAACGGATACAAAACGGGTGAAAAACATCATAACAACAAAGCCTTATCTACAAATTTAATAACTTACTACAAAATAGAGAATTTACTAAAAGTGAATTTGAGTATTGATTACTTAAAAACTCGACTAGCACTAACGAAAGCTGACTTTAGGGAGCCAAAGACCAATCCCCTCGTACACATGCTGCTTATGAGATTTTTACTTGGCTCTGCTGAAAAATTTATAGAGTATGAAACTCCTCAACTTGCGAGCCCAGTTTATTGGGGGCATGGTCCATGGGCGTGTATTAATCCCCTTTGTTCACAATTTAATGATCCAGTGATAACACGGTGTTCAAAGAGAGTAAGTAAAGTCGAGTACGGGAAGAAATTATTCGCAACTTTTAAATGTCCTATGTGCGGTTACACATTTAGGATAAATGCAGGGGCAGATAAAGCATATACCATAGACCATGGGGAGTTGTGGTACAAAATATTAACTTCTGCACATACAGATGAAGATGTAGCAAATATTGCTATAAAGATATGTAAATCAAAAGGAGATACTAACAAGCAGATAAAACTAGCTCGTAAGAAAGGCACCAGAGTAAGTGAAAGTGATCTAACGGCCCAGTTACGGATGAAGAAGATTAAAGAAAAAATTTTATCTCTTACTAGTAATAACAATACTTTGAAAAGACAAGAAATAACGAATTTAGTTGGTATTCAAGACTATGCCTGGCTTAGAAAGAAAGATCCTGAGTGGATAAATAATACTTTACCACAGAGGACAATGGGGAACTTTAAACGAAAAAATTGGAAGAAAGAAGACGAAAGGATTTCGATTTTAGTTATGCAGGCTGGAAAAGAGTTATATAAGAGTCAGTATTCAAAAAGAATACTAACATACACAATACTTGGACAACTATCGGCCCAGGATAAAGGGTTTTTTCTGAATCGCAGATTAGATCTACCGAAGACATCAGAGACCTTAGAGAACCTTATTGAGTCCTATGAAGCCTATCAAATTCGGAGAATTCCAATAACAGCTGCATATTTAAAAAAGTTTAATAAGTCAGTCAGTCTTTCAAACTTTCTTCGATTAGATCCATATAAAAATTGTTCAAGTTCGGTGATAAACCATATTAATTCATTTATTGATCAACTGAAGGAAGGTGTATAGAAATGGCAAAAAGAAATCGTGACTGGACCGCTGCTAAAATAGAACGGCGAATAAAGGAAGGCAGAGGACAAGGTTGCGGAAAAGATTATAAGCCTTGGCTCACTATACATGATGTACCTTCAAACGGGGTAGTTACTAGAATTAAAAGCTGGACTGTAGGCAGGATTCATCACACTATGTCTAATTTCGAGCGATCTTATTTTTACATGGTGGATTGGTCAGATCGTATCACTGATATAAGGGAGCAGTATCCTTTATTGCCAATTCAAAGAACGATTGAGATTGCTAGAGAGTTAGGTATTGATCATCCCAAAGACCCCAAAACAAAGGAACCAATCGTGCTGACAACAGATTTCATGCTCACAGAGAGTAATGATACGCCGTTCGCTCGTACATTAAAGCATGCGGGAGATATGAATATAAGAACTATTGAGAAACTTACAATTGAGCAAAGATACTACATGGAATTAGGAATTAATTGGAGAGTAGTTACTGACAGAGAACTACCAAGGGCTTTTGTTCTCAATGTCGAGTGGCTTCACCGATCGAGGTTATTGGAATTTGCCCCTCAAGAAGTTAATCAGAAACTTATCGACATACTTGCTCCTAAGTTGCTATTTGAGATACGAAAACAAAATAGACCCTTATCATCAATTACAATCGAATTTGATGAGAAAACTGGCTTGTCTATCGGCTCATCAATGTTTATCGTGCAGCACATGCTCGCAACAAAAAAGTGGTCCACTGACATGTATAAGAAGATAAATCCATCGGATAGTATTCATATTTCTGTATGTGACCAAAAGGCCAATCCTGAGACTGTCAACCAGTCTCTCCAATTGGGATAGGAGGTATTTATAGTGGATCTCGTGGAAAATACAATTATAGAATATTTTGATGAAGAAAATAGGAGTACAAAAACAGAACGAATTCTTTGGATATCACACAACAAGGAACAAGTAGTTATTATCGACTTAGACGAGAAGTCGAGTCTACCAGAATGGATCAGTTATGCAATTGTGGTAGATAGTCTCTCTCAGAATAGAGCAAGAATCTTAGAGGGAGATCCTTATATTGCTGCTCTGGCTTTTAAATCACCAACGCAAAAGAATATTAAATCCAGAGATAAAGCATGGAGCCTGATTCATGATCTTGTCTTGGATGAACCAGATATTTATGACTCAAAGCTTCGCGGAATTATGATTAGCGAATACATTTCTAAAGAACCGAACGCCAAAATCCATAAAACTGAAATATATAGGAAGCTACGCCGTTACTGGAGAGGCGGTAAAACAAAGAATGCACTATTAAACAATTACAAAAACTGTGGCGGTCCTGGAAAATCTCGTGAATCTAAAACCGGAATAAAGCGTGGTAGAAAGTCGGCTATAACATTGCTTGACCCAACTCGAGTAGTAGGTGTCAATATCACAGAAGAAGACCTACAATTATTCCGAATAGCTATTGCCCGGCACTATCATACCCGAAAAAGGAATCCTTTAAAATATGCTTATGATCGAATGATTGATGAGCTATATAATATAGGTTATTTTTATGAGAATGGGATTAAGAAGCCTGTTCTACCACCTAGTGGGCAGTTGCCACGGTTCGAACAATTTAAGTATTACTACTACAAAGAGAGAAAAGTAAAGGAGGCATTAAAAAAGCGCTTTGGAGAGCGGAATTTCAATTTAAGAATGAGAGCTGCTACAGGGAATGCAACTGAAAGAGCCCATGGGCCGGGCTTTGAGTATGAAATAGATGCAACAATAGGCACGTTTCATCTCGTACACTCATTAAATCGCTTGAATGTTGGGAAACCCATTACATACTACTCTAAGGATGTATTTAGTCGTCTAGTCTCAGGATTCTCGATAGGGTTCGAGAACATTAGTTGGCGAACTGCAATTATAAGTCTAGAGAATGCTAGCGTTGATAAGGTTAAGTTCTGTGCAGATTACGGTATAGAAATAACAAGTGAAGAATGGCCAAGTCTTTATTTACCGAGACGCTTATTGGCTGACCGTGGTGAGTTTGAAAGCGATTATGTTGAAGACTTAATAGAAAATCTAGGAGTCGATGTATCAAATACACCACCATATAGAGGAGATTTTAAACCTTTCATTGAACAACACTTTCGCATTATGGATAGTCGGGCTCGCCCAATGCTCCCTGGCGGTGTAGAGAAAGGTGTACCTGAACGCGGAGAGAAAGATCATCGTCTTGACGCCAAACTATCATTGGAAGCTTACATACAAATTATGATTCTTCTGATTAGAGAATATAATCATTCAATATTACCCGATTATCCGATGGATCAAGATATGGTGAGGGCTGGTCTGGTTCCAACCCCTATTAATTTATGGAACTGGGGCATGAAACATCGATATGTTGGGTTGCATAGTAAACCAGAAGATATTATTAGACTGAATCTTTTGCCCAATGCTGTTGCATCTGTTACTTACGATAAAGGCATATATTTTCGCAAACTGAAGTTGGGCTATACATGCGATAAGGCAATAGAAGAGGGATGGTTTGAAAAGGCGCGTAATAGGGGGGCATGGAGGCTTAAAATAACTTACGATCCGAGAAACGATAATCACATTTATATACCGGATAAAGACGGATTAGGGTTCATTAAATGTAATCTATTGCCACAATATGCTAAGCACTTCGGCGGACTGAGTGAAAGAGAAGTTGAGATCCTTCATATCGCAGAACGAGCAAATATTCAGGAAAGCATGACTGTGCAGAAGGACCTGAAAGCAAACACAATTGCAGAGGTTAGCAAAATTATCGAAAATGAAACAAAAATAACAGATGCATTACGTGATCCTGATCTATCCAAAGCAGAGCTCATACGTCAAACGGATGAAAACAGACTAGATCAAAAGGCTAGATCCCAAGTTGTGTGGGAGCTTGGTGAAGTTGGAGCAGAACCAAAAGGAGTAGTAATCCCGTTTAGAGGTATGAATCAGGTCGAGAGAAAAGACGACGATGATGAAATCTATAATATCCTTATGTCGGAAATCAACCGGAGGAATACGAATGAAACAAGTTGATGGAAGATCTATTTTAAAGGGAACTCAGGTTGAAGCAAAATATGCAGAGCAACAGGTTCCAGCATATAGAGGAAATCCTCTTATAGAGTCACAACCACATATTAAATCAATCTTGGAAGTAGCAAATTCTTTTGCTCAATATCCAGATTTCGATCATTCGCAGCGCGAATGGCCGGCTAATATCCGGATGCACTGCGTATACCAACTCCAGAACTTTTTGCAACCACTCCCCCTTCATTTCGATATGGAAACCAGGTTCTCAGTAATGATTAGACAAGGTTACGTATCGAGAAATCCGACATTACCCATTTTTCAAAGACAGTTCTCAACAGGAATTCAAAATCTTCTTGAGCAAGGCATAGATGAAAATGGTTACAACACTATTGGTAATAGAGCATCAGCTAACGGTTTTTGCATTCTGGGACCTAGTGGAATAGGAAAATCAACTTCAGTCGAGAAAATTTTACTTACATATCCTCAGGTTATTCTTCACAAGAGCATCAAGGGAATGGGAATGCTCAAGCAACTCAACTGGCTGAAGCTTGAATGCCCTTCTGATGGCTCACTTAAAAGTTTATGTGTGGATTTTTTTCACATAGTTGATGAAATATTGAAGGAGAATTACTCAAATATTCACGTTAAGGAACGCTCGACAGCTGAAACGCTGACAGTGCCAATGGCTCAGATCGCCTCATTGCACTGTTTAGGTGTTCTTGTAATTGATGAAATTCAAAATTTGAACTTATCTAAGACTGGTGGTGAAGAGAGGACTCTAAATTTCTTCACTAAGTTGGTTAACGTCTTAGGCATTCCTATTGTGCTTGTTGGGACAGGAAGAGCCACCTATTTATTTGAGAGTGTCTTTGCACAGGCAAGAAGGGCATCAGGAATGGGGGATATGGTTCTAGATCGTCTAACGAAAGGTAAAGACTGGGAGGTCTTGCTGAATTCAATCTGGAGTTATCAATGGACAAAAAACTACACAGAAAGAACCGAGGAATTGAGCGAGGTTTTGTATTCTGAATCACAAGGAATTGTAGATATTGCAGTTAAACTGTTTATGCATTCACAGTGGAAGGCCATCTCAACAAAGAAAGAAACAATTAGTGTTGAGATGGTAAAAAAGGCCGCAAGTGAAAACTTAAAACTTATTCAACCAATGATTAGGGCCCTGAGGAGCGGTGACAGGGAGAAGTTAGCTAAAATAAAGGATTTGAAGCCGGAATGGCTTTCTATCAATCAATATGTACTTGAGTCAGAAGTACCTGTTGAGTTATACGGGAAGGCTGCCATAGATCATAGGCGTGCTCAAGAACAACGTGGGGATATGGACTTGTTGGTTGAACTAATGAAATTGGGGGAGATTCTTGGCTTAGGGGCTACTGCTGCAGAGGAACTGGGGAAAAGATTACTAAAAACTGATATGACTGATATCACGGCAATAAAGAAGTCATATGCAGAAGAGGCAGTTAAGCTCATTAGTGTTCAACCTAAAAGGGCGGGGAGAAGGATTAGAAGGGGGGCCTCAGTCAAAAATAATAAATTGAGAGTAACAGATGCACTTTCAATTGTTAAAAAAGGGCTGGAAAAAGGAAGTGCAGCAGTACAGTCCTTGAAGGATGCAGGATTAACGGCAGGATTTGATGAGTTTGTATAAGCCTTAAGCCGATTTGGCCTAAGGCTTTTTTTGTTGTTAAGTAGTAGTTTAGAACCATTATACTATGGTACCATTTTGTTAATACATAATTATCCAACATTTGGGGGAGTAATTTAGGTGATGGTTGATACAAAGATACATTTTTAATCAAGTCAGCAAAATTGGTTATATTGATTTTTTAACGCTTTTATTCAATGACCAACACAGTTTGCTTGAAAGGACAGAGAGTTTGAAGGGATACTCTAATAATATTGATAGTATTCTGCACATCGAAAGAGATGTAAAGAAAATAGAAAGACAGAGTGATATAATAACTATTTTAAAATGAGTTAAGAATAAGCTCTTAGAGAATAGAACAAATCTAGAAATTAGCCTTGCTAAATATTTTGAAGTAATCGACGATTTCTCGATTTAATTTAATACGAACTCAAGAGAGACAGTAACTACAATTGGAGTGAATATGAGGGATATTAGCCAATTGTCATTAGGGCAAAAAGTTGTTGCAATTTTAACGTTTCTATTTGAGTACGGTAGGTTTACTAATGACACTACTCCTCTAATAATCGACCAACCAGAGGATAATTTAGATAATCAGTATATATATAAAAATCTAGTTCAAAGTCTTCGTCAAATAAAGAATAACCGTCAGGTAGTTGTTGTCACTCATAGTTCAACGATAGTAACCAATGCAGATGCAGAACAGGTAATTGTCTTAGAGTCAGATAGCTCGCGTGGATGGATTGAAAAAACCGGCTATCCAAGTAATAAAACGATTATGAAGCATATCATTAATTACCTTGAAGGAGGGGAACCGTCTTTTATTCATAAAGTAAAGATGTATGATACCATTCTCCAAAGTAAGTAGAAGCAACTTTGCTGTTGCGTAGGAGCATATGTAAGGGGAATTGTCTAAAAATTTAATTATAGATGGTTGGAATGCAAATGGTGAGTCTTAGTTACATGCTTTATTTTCTTGAAAGAAAAAAGCAGTTACAAACATTAAGTTATTCGTATGAGCAAATATTCAAGCCTTTGTATGATAGGTCAGTTACACAGAATATTTAACACATTCAGTTACTGTAATGTTTCTAACTTGACGTTAATGTAGTTGGTTTTACACAATTGTTAGTACCTTTAAATAATGATGGTTCTTGTGAAGTTGGAACCAGTTTTGCAGGCAACCAGATTTCATACTGGTTGCCTTCTTTTAAGGAGATAAGTGTATAACGGACACTATTGGTCAGAAGATAAAAAATCAGAAAAGCTAGAGAGATGAGCCAAGTTGAATTCTTCAGGTTTAGGTATTTCTCAAGGTAGACTAAGTGAGATTGAAAAAGACATTACTAAACCATCCGCGGAAACGATCATTGCTTTAAGAAAGAGATATAACATAAATTGGTTGTTTGATGATGAATAATTTATTATATAAATTCTCATTACTTTGGCCTCTCACAAGTTCTAACCTGTGCAGAGGTCATTTTTGTTGTCTGACTTGAAGGTAGCGGTTTATAGCCGATTTGGAATTAAGATCGTACATAACAGCTCAAACTCACAAACCAAAGTTCAGAATCCAAACAAAGTCCAAAATGACTTTCAGCCCAGATAAATATAATAATAAGGATTTAAGGGGAAGCCGATGGTGCTAACGCCGCTTTTCTATTTGGGGCTGCGGATGAACGAAGCCGGAGCGGGTTTGCTTGGAAGCGCTAGAGCATGCCTGCGTCCATATTGAATTCGATTGTTTGGATGATTCTACAACAACTGCCGGCTGGAATATAACTAGTTGCTAATTTCGTTAGGGAGTTAGTAGTAAACGTATTTCCCCAAAAAAGTGTGTGGTAAACTATTCGAAGCACGGTACTTGGGGAAGGATGAAAGTAACAATGAAAGACTCTATAGTTAAACAAGCAGCTCGAATTGCAGGCGATTTTCTTCAGGAACAAGTGAAAACTTCCGATCAGATCATAGGTAAAGGCATCACAAATCAGGTTTGCGTAGTCGAAACAGAGATTCATAAAGTTGTTGTCCGTATGAACGATAAAGGTACATTTCCAAGCTTTGTCAAAGAGAAATGGAGTATCGAGCAAGCAGCCGCAGTTGGCGTTCCGGGACCTGAAGTGTTGTCCATTGGTGTCGTTGATGAAACCGCATATATGATTCAAGCCTTTGTTGAGGGAGACAACGGGTTAGACAGTACTGTACCCAAGTCTGATGTTTGGAGGAAACTGGGCGAATATGCCAAGCTTATTCATTCTATTCAAGTGAAAGGATATGGGGAAAATCTGATTGATCCCGTCCATGGCGAGTTTCAGTCACCACCGCATGCTGGATCAGACGGTAGTTGGCAAGGGTATGTGCAGCATAATATAAATAGTCTGACGGAGCATGATCGCTTGATTGAGCTTGGCGTAATCACTCAGATGGAATCGCAGAGAATAAAAAAACGGTTTGAAGATTTAAAGCGTAAACCGTTCCGTTTCGGCTTAAACCACGGAGATATTTCTTTAAAGAATACGATTGTCAATCAGGCAAACCAAGTTATATTGCTGGATTGGAATGCGAAAGTAAGCGTGGTACCACATGCAACAATTGCTCAACTGATGCATTATCAAATCCTGGGGTTAGAGGAAGGGCCAAATGATGAAGAATTCAAAGCGTTTATAGACGGGTACGGAATAAGTGGAAAAGACCTTTCTGACATAAGGCTTTATCTGCTATTAAGGGCTTTCGATAACCTCAGATGGGCGATTAACCGAAGTCCTGACCATATTGAACCCTTTGCTGCATTCGCGAAACAAGTAGTAGACATTATTTTGGATTAGCAGGCTGCGCGTTTTCCACGGTCTATAAAAGCCTATCCATGGCTCTCTTCTAAAAAACCCGTCCAATTGTCTATGAAGGGCGGGTTTTCGATGTTGGGATAACCCCCACCCCCTTGGACAAGTTAGAATATGCTATCACAAAATAATGGGGTGATTAAAAGAGGGAAATCATATGGCTAATTGAACCGGGGTGATCCAGAATAATGGACCAAATCCAGCAACTATGGTAACAGTTATATTGAGCAATGATGATGTTAGTACGACAGGAATTGTTGAACTGCAGTTATTTGTCAGTCTTGGAGGTGTGCTCACACCAATTGTACATGAACTGTTTTCGATACCTCCGCTTATTACTGAGATTAAGACATATAGTGTTGCAGGGTTCGCTTCTTTTGAAGTTCAATATAATGTCTCGAGCACGCCTAACGTAATTGCTGCTCAACGAGTTCTCGGTTCAGAAACAGTGAAAATCACAACACTAACGCCTGTTCCTTAAAGCTAACAGACAACGATAGCACAACAATCAACAGGCTGCCGGCTAACGGCAGCCTATTTAGCTAATTAGCAGAGTTTCCACGCCAACCGTTGCACTTCTGAATCCAGCGGCCAAATGTTTTCAGATCGTTAATTTTGCTTTTCTTATGATTCATAGTAGAGCGACCTCCTGATGGGTTTTTGAGGCGATGACCCCGTGTGTACCCCATCTTACCGAGGCGCTCGTTTTTGTTCAGACGCCAACTTTTGATCTATAGAATGGAACCGCCGTGCTGATCGTGCTCATAGCTGTGCTTCTTCAAATCTGAAGATGGGGCGCTCATCATACAGAAGAATTTTTTTCATGCATTGGTATCTCCGGCTAAACTATATCAACGACTGGTATGAATGTACACGTCCAAATGAGTCTCGCTAGAACAATCCATTTCTGAGCAGGCATTTACATGACCGATTTTGCCCCGCTTGTCATCCGCAATTGTCACCGCTTAGTTCCCCTCTTTCGAGAAATTTTACTAAGAGCCTACGCCAAAAATCAAGGCGTTGGCTGCCGCAAATATCCGGTTCAATCACATTTACGCTTGGCGGGATCTGCCAAATTCAGCGTAGCTGTAGAGGTGCTGTGAGTAGATACTTCAAGCAGTTAACCGCCTACTCACTCAGTCTACATACCAATATTTACCCTTTGACAATTTTAGTTTGGGCCCTGTAACATTCGTCCTCGTGGTTACCGCCGATGCGTATAACTGCAGAATCACGCCATGGTATACAGATGGCTGCACTGGTCGACTAGTCCGCAAATATCCAAAAATAGCACAAAGAGGAGATCGACAGATGACACAACAACAGATTCGTCCGTTTCACGTGAATGTACCAGAAGAGGAACTAACCGAGTTACGCAACCGCATCAATGCAACAAGATGGCCGGAGAAAGAAACGGTCTCAGATCAATCGCAAGGCGTACCACTCGCGACGATTCAGCAACTCGCTCGTTATTGGGCAAATGATTACGACTGGCGCAAAATCGAAGCGAGAATGAACTCCTTCCCGCATTTCCTTACCGAAATCGATGGTCTGGACATTCACTTCATTCACGTTCGTTCGAAGCATGAAGATGCGATGCCGATTCTCATTGCGCATGGCTGGCCAGGCTCGATCATTGAGCAGATGAAGCTTATCGAACCCCTTACGAATCCTACGGCACATGGCGGAAATGCCTCAGATGCATTCCATTTGGTTATTCCATCATGCCTGGCTACGGGTTCTCGGGCAAGCCGACCACGACCGGCTGGGATCCTGTCCATATTGCAAGTGCGTATGGCGAACTGATGAATCGCCTTGGATACACGAAGTACGCGGCGCAGGGCGGCGACTGGGGAGCAATTATCGTTGATCAAATGGGTGTTCAAGAACCTAAGGGACTGATTGGCCTTCACACCACGCTGCCTGGCGCGGTTCCAATCGAGATTGATGCGGCGCTCTGGTCCGGTAACCCGCTGCCACCTGGTCTCTCAGACGAAGAGCAGATTGCTTGCGAGCAAATTAATCTAGTCATGGGAACGCGCCCGCAGACACTGGCCGGACTGGTGGATTCGCCGGTTGGTTTGGCAGCTTATATGCTTGACCATGATGCGAAAAGCCTAGACATGATCGGCAGGACTTTTGACGGACAAAAAGAAGGCCTGACGCGCGACGACGTTCTCGACAACATCACGCTCATCTGGCTGACGAGCACGGCGATTGCCGCTGCACGTATCTACTGGGAGAACAAGACGCCATTCTTTGCCGCCAAGGGCGTCAATATCCCTGTTGCTGTGAGCGTCTTCCCTGACGAGGTTTATCTGGCACCGAAGAGCTGGAGCGAGCAAGCCTACCCGAACTTGATCCACTACAACCGACTACCTAAGGGTGGGCACTTCGCAGCTTGGGAACAGCCAGAATTAATGACTGCTGAACTTCGCACGGCATTCAAGTCGCTGCGCTAATCAGTATCAGGTGAACTTCACTCGTACGGATGCTCGTCGGCTCACGTTACACGCGATATCGATTTGAATCCGATCAGTGAGGCTAAAGCCACACTCGTCGGCCCGTTCTGGGCCGCCATGTACTGTGGCCGCAGCATCTCCAACAAATACAACAGAGGTGAAGCGGGTTTGAAAGCCAAGAAACGTAGATTATATGTGTTACCCGTTGCTCTGTTCGTTCTTGCAGGTTACTTCATTTACAGCTCGATTCATAAAAATGCAATCGTGAAGGCTCAAGTACTTTTAGCTACAGCCAATGAAGTTTCGGGTACGCCTTACGAAATCGCTATTTTTGCGGATGGTTGCTTTTGGCATATGGAAGAGGCATTCGAGAAGATGAATGGCGTCTTAAGCGTTGAAACCGGTTATACGGGAGGACACAAGGAAAATCCTACTTATGAAGAAGTCGGTTCCGAGACAACAGGTCATCTCGAATCCGTGGAAGTGCGTTATAACCCTTAGCAGATTACGTATGACAAATTGCTTCAAGTTTTTTGGCGAAACGTTGATCCTACGGATGCAGGAGGTCAATTCGGTGATCGTGGGAATGAATACCAATCTGCTATTTTTTACACAAGCAAGGAACAGCAAGAGCAGGCCGAAGCATCCTGGGATGAATTGGAAGCCTCGAAAAGATTCGATGAACCGATTGTAACGAAACTTGCGGCTGCGTCCACGTTCTACAAAGCCGAAGAAGAACATCAGGATTACTACAAAACGAAACCCATTCGTTACAAATACAGCGAGCTCGCCTCTGGCCGCAACGGCTTTTTAGAAAAACACTGGGGCAACGATCGGGAAGTCATAGTTCCTGCAAAAGCAGACAATAATGGATTTAATAAGGAGGAAAAACTGAGGAAGCTGACTAAGCTGCAATATAACGTGACTCAGAACGGTAGGGATGAGCCGCCATTTCATAACGAATATTGGGATAACAAAGAAGAAGGCATTTACGTGGATATTGTTTCAGGCGGCAGCCGATCTCGAAAAAAGGGGATACGGGGCTTATAACTTGCAATTTAACGAACAATAGCCATGAAAATAAATGGATTAAATTAATAAATACTGGAGATGTTTAAATGAAAGGTTCTAGGGCAGGAAAGGAAAACGCAACAATGCCTTCCGAAACAGCTGTTTTTGCTGGCGGTTGCTTCTGGCATATGCAAGATACTTTTCAAAAGCTGGACGGCGTCTTGAATGTATACGCAGGTTATACGGGCGGACACACAAAAAATCCGGCTTATAACGAAGTCGTTTCTAACACTACGGGTCATCTCGAATCAACGGTTCGATAAACCGATTGCAACGAAGATTGCTGCTGTAACAACGTTCTACAAAGCCGAGGACGAACATCAGAATTATTACAAAAAAGTCCGTTTTTCTTCATTTCTGAATAAACTTGGGAGGTAAAAAATGACGACTAACTTAACGGCAGGCTTTAATGGAGATTTCAACAAGGAAGAAAAGTTGAAGACGTTGACTGTACATCAGTACAACGTAACGCAACGCGGCATGGACGAACAACCGTTTAATAATGAATATTGGGATAACGAAGAAGAGGGAATCTACGTAGATATTGTTTCTGGTGAGCCGTTGTTTAGCTCGAAGGACAAATACGATGCACAGACAGGCTGGCCTAGTTTTTCAAAGCCATTGGATTCAAACAATGTTGTCCTTAAACGCAAATTCTTTTTTGGGTCTCAAGTAAGAAGTCTGCATGCGGATTCCTTCCTGGGTGACGTATTCAAAGACGGGCCTCAGCCAACGGGGCTGCGGTTCTGCGTTAACTCTGCAGCCATGGAATTTATTCCGAAAGCTGATCTTGAAAAAAGGGGTTACGGTTCTTACGTCGAGCATTTTAACGATTAAGCTAGCATCACGGTCGTTAACATCATGAATAACGTCCTGAACTGACAAAAGCAGTGAAAAACAGCAGTTCTAATCTAGGCTGCTGTTTTTTAACGTGATAAAAAAATTAGTAAATGGAAGACATTATTAATATGGATAACGAAAAGGCGACAAGCATGAAACCTCTATTTAGGCAAATCAAACCATTGTCGCTTATCGTAGTCGTGGTAGGTTTATTATGGTTTAATCACAAGGTTCTGCATCTCAGTCCTGAGCGCATAAGGGATTGGATATTAGCATTCGGATGGGAAGGTGATTACAAGTCGGAAAGGCAGGATCTTGGGTGCACATGCTGTCGGGAACGGAGCGGGGGATTGGATGCAGCAAGCCGTATTTATGAAGCGCTTTGGTCACAAGCTTCCCGATATTTCGCATGTAGTCCACCCGTACCCTGCCCACACCGAAGCGTTAATGAAAACAGTGGATCAATATTGGCGTGAGAAGTTATTTCAAGGTGGCATCGCAGGTCAAATTATGAAAGCTTATGTGAAATGGTTTCGATAGCCCAGGAGGGTTCTAATGACAGCCAAGCGTTATATTCAAGCCATACTCATTTTACTCATTATTAGTCTACTCTCATCTGCCTGCGCCAGTGAAGTTCCCTGGATAAACGGCAGTTAAGAAAGATCCTAAACGTGAAAGGTGTCAAATACGATGTTTGCTATGCGCAATGAGAAACGCAATTGTACCGATGCTGTAAAAATACAACATTTTCTCGAACAAGCCCGGGTTGGATTTTTCGGGTTATCTTCAGAGGATGTCCCTTATGTCATTCCGCTCAATTTCGTTTGGCTGAAAGACAATATATATTTTCACGGGGCGGAAAAAGGAAGAAAAGTCACTTATATCGAGCATAACCCCCGAGCCTGCTTTACCGTTAGCGAGAATTATGGGACCATCACGAGTCCGATACCCGCCAAGACAGATACCGCCTATAGGAGTGTCATCATTGAAGGAACCCTACTTCGCGTCAACGATTTAGATGAAGCAACGGAAGCCATGGAGATCATGCTGAACAAGTATGTGCCAGGCTACTATGATCGACCGCTGGGGCGGACTCATTTGGAACGATATGTTTCCCCCTTGGGGAGCCCAACCGCTATTTACAAATTAATTGCAGCCTCCGTGGCGGCCAAAGAGAAAGAAGAAATTCCGGGGCGTATGTTCTACGATGGCAAAACTGTTCATACCGACCGGGCGTAACACAGAGCGTGGCATATTTCCAGGAAATCAAACAACTTCTGAGCGGCTTCGGTCCTGATCTCTTCGGATTGAGGCCGTTTAGTCTAGTATGGATTCGTTCGTAATTATTGAGAAGTCGGCGTGAGCTCGCTATTTTGCATGTGTTTTTTACGAATGGTACCCACAATCCACAATAATAAAGGAATGCCTATGATATTTATGGGATAAATCACTGCAAGCCAAAACTTCGTGTAGCTCATTTCAATGTTAAAGTTTCGCGGCAGCAATGAAATGATAAAAGCCATAGGTGCGATCAAGTAAATTGCGTTTTTCCACTTTTTTATATGAAAAAATTGTGCGGTACCATAGCTGGTAATGAATAAATAAAGGGATAGTTTAATGAAGATGCTGATGATCCAAAGTAAGACAGCCAGCACATCGACATTCTGAATAAATTCCATTACAGAAATATACGTAACAGCTGAATAAAGGGGATAAATCAATCTAGCCGGTATATTCGGACCAAAGATCAAAATGACAACTAATGTCATTGCCAAGGCAGCGACTGAAGCGAATAAAACCCCTAATAAGGATGAGATCTGGGCTCGATTGGACTTTAACATAAAGGGTATAAACATGACCACCATAAATGATTCACCTAAGAAAGAAGCAGGAAGTGTACTTCCTTTCATTATAGGAACGAACCCCGTGTTAGCGTAAACAGGAAGTAATCTAAGCCAGTCCCAATCATTTACACTAAATACAATGATGAGAATACTTCCTATAACGCAAATAGGGCCGATGATTTCGCTGCAACGACCGATACTTCTTACACCCCCAGAATAGGTGACATATACGCTTGCACCTAACATAATGAGAATAATAGTCCATAAAGGTGTCGTACTAAATAAAGCAAGGAAAACAAAGTCAGCATATTCCCTTAAAATGATTCCTGTCATGGAAAGCCACATCAGAAAGTAAGAAACGAGTATGGTTTTTCCCAGCCACTTTCCGAGAATTAACTGACTGTATTGAACAAAGCTTTGCCCAGGATAAAGGAGACTTAGTTTAACGGCTACGAAAGTAGTAAATAAGCTGATCAAGGACGCTGCGATCATTGATATCCAAGCATCTTGTTTGGCAAGAGCGACGGGCCAAGGGATGGTGAAAAGTGCCGTCATTCCAAATGCCATCGTAAAAACCATCCAAAAGAGTTGATATCCAGAAATTTTCATTTTCTAACCTCACTTTCCTTAAATTGAAGCGGCGGCCCTACGAGACCAATATATTTTAAATTTACATTTACTTTAACGGTAACTTCAATATTTGGAAATATTTGATCCCAACGCCCTTTTAATTTACTCCATTCCCTTGGATGCTGGCGGTTCAGGGCCTGAATGAAACCAAATACATCCGTGCCATATTGTTTTTGGACTTTAGTGATCATTTTAAGAACATGTTCGCTCATTTTCTCGTTGATGCTGTTCTGCACAAGATTTAAATTTTTCAGCTCTATTAGATCCAGGTTCGTATTATTCTCTACAATATGTCCCAGACCGCTGAGCTCAATTTCCATCTTCAACTTATTTTCTTGTGTTACGCTGCTCTTTAGTTTACTTCCGAATTTTGTAACCACTACACCAACACTCCCACCTGCTTTGGGGACATATTCCACTAAATCAAGGTAAGATATTCGTTTGAGAATCCACTGTCGATAAGCGCCTTCAACAAAATTCAAATAACCAACTAATTTATAATCATGGTTAAAAATAGCACGACCATAAAATCGGATCGTTTTTGTTTGGGTATTACCCGTTACAATGTCAACTACAGGCAGAGTGGGACATTCTCCTTCCGTACTTGAAGTCATGATAAAGTCGAGATAGGTTGTACCCGCAGTCCCTCCAACTGCTTTATGTATCTTGAGTGGTGCGACGGAAGGGATTTTCTCCAGGGGGTAGGGTACTTGCAAAGCGTGTAAGCCGGTATTTCCCTTGACCACCCAAATGTCCAGTCGCATTCGATTGCCCGGATCTCGCGTAAAAGCATCCAGTAAATCCTTCACGCCATGTTTAGCCAGTTTTTCTCCAAAATAATAATTGCGTCGATGACCGCGGGTTATAATTCTAGAAAGTTTTTGTCTCATTCTTTGTATAGCTTCAAGAGGCGTTTTACCACTGCCTGACTCAATAAAGTAAGGTTTGTCACCACCGGCACCTCCTTTTGAGCTTTGTTCTATTTTGGAGGGGGCAATAAATTGAGCGGCAATTAAAGTCGTTCCATTCTCGTTAAGATCAGCCGACGCAGCAAGATCAAATACTCTATCCGATATTTCTATACGATCCCAACAACCCGTAGTTATTACGATGCAGGATAGTAATAAAATAATAGCTGTCGGGCGATGTTTCATTATGCGGAGTCTCCTTGATTTTCACCTGGTTTTTGACCTTTGGAAAATCGAAAATGTCGTCGAAAGGATAACGGAATAGCACCCATTTTCCACCATGGCGCGCGGATGAGTACATCTTTTAATTCAGATCTTGATAGGGGAGCTATCGGACTTAAATAAGGCACTCCAAATGATTCCAGATTGATGAGGTGAATGAGAAGGAATATAGAGGCCATCGTAACTCCGTATAATCCGAACATCCCTGAAAAAATAAGCATCGGGAAACGGAGTACTCGAAATGCCGTTCCCATGCTGTACCGCGGGGTGATGAGGGAAGCAATGCCAGTCAGAGAAACAACAATGACGATCGGAGCGGATATGATCCCTGCCTGAACGGCCGCTTGTCCAAGAACCAGAGCCCCAACAATACTGATTGCCGAACCATTTTGCCGTGGCATTCGTATTCCAGCCTCGCGTAAGCCCTCGAATAGAAATTCGATCAATAAGGCTTCAATGACAGCTGGAAAGGGAACCCCTTCCCGAGCGGAGGTAATACTGATCAAAAAATTTGTAGGTAATAGTTGAGGATGAAACGTTGAGATTGCAACATATATAGAAGGTAAATAAAGTGAAGTGGTAATCAAAATCATTCGTAATGAACGGATAATGGTAGCGTAAATAAATCGCTCATAATAATCATCAGCCGATTGAAATGAGTTCCAGAACGTGCAGGGTACAATAAGTACAAACGGTGTGCCGTCAATAAAAACCGCTACTTTCCTTTCTGCAAGACATGAGGCAACAATATCCGGACGTTCGGTATTCTGCACTTGCGGGAATAAGGTGAACGGCTTATCTTCAATGAATTCCTCGATAAAAGCCCCATCGAGTACCGTATCGATTTCAATTTGGCTGATTCGTTTACGAACTTCTTCAAGAATCGTATTTTTAACGATCCCTTCAATGTAAGCGATGACAATTGTTGTTTTCGATAGATTGCCAATGGTCAGAGACTCCAGTTTAAGTTTTGGGCTATGAATTTTCCTTCGCAGCATGCTTGTGTTTACGGTTATACACTCCGTAAAGCCCTCTTTTGGTCCCCGAATCGTCGTCTCACTTGAGGGCTCCTCAACGGCTCGGTGTTCAAAGCCTATCAATTTCGCGATAACTGCATGGTTTACTCCTTCCGGTAGGATAACTACATTACCGGATAAAATACTTTGTATGGTTTCATCCATGATCTCGGTTGTTTTTATTTTTGCGGTGGAAACCAACTGTTCTAACATTAGATCCAGAGACTTTAGCTCACCCAATTCTGGACGGGGAGTACCTAACATCCAAGGTTTAAGTAAATTGTTTTCTAGTGCTTTGGTATCCACCAAACCATCCAAATAAACGAATAAAACATTGATTTGTCCGAATATTTGTATACGTCGATAGACGATATCATAACAATTATTTAAAATACTTTTGATCATAAGTTCATTCTTCTCTAAAGACTTGCTTAGCGGGTCACTGAGTGCTTTTTCAGGAGATGTACGGTTAGGACTTGAACTTTGTACAGTAGACAGGGCTGTCCACCTCCACTAAAAAATTTTACAGTACAAATAAACTGGTTATTATTAGCAATGCGGTTAGCATTTCTCAAACAACTTTGGATTATTCATAAGGCCTACACGCGAGCTGGCAGCTCACTTTTACATAGGTAACTACGAATCTTTAATCCAATGTCGCATATTTATTAATAAGGTTGTCTATATCGGATGGAGGTTCATATCGATGCCATGGAATGCTCTAAATTTGTCGCAAGATTCCAAAGACAAGTTAAATAAACTCAGAAGCAGGAAACAAGACGAGACTCGTCATGCCAGGCTTTTAAGCATTTATTGGGCTGTTCTTATAGGCGTCGGCATCCTATTTTTCATGGCTTTCAATAAAACCATTCTAGTCCCAGCTGGCGGGGATGCGATGGCGCTATTAGAACTATTCTTGGGCAGTAAAAGCGTTAGCTTATTATTTTTCGTTGCAATCGGGCTCATCATGTTAATCGTAGATCAGGCTAAAAGATTGAAAAAGGCAAAAGATAAGGTTAAAGCCTTGCGTATTGAGATTGTTGATAAATTAAGAACCTCCTGGGTGAAGACGAATAATTCTGACCTAAGAGATACCATTACACGAATGGTAAAAGAAGAAACTGACGTCGATATTTATTATTCATCCTAACAAGTTCATTGAATCACGCAATTTATTGAATGGGATCATAGCAAAAAGCCAGCAGCCGAAGGGCTGCTGGCTTTTGTTAAGCGACTTTTAAGGGGTTGTATAACGGACGAAGGGTTACCACGGGAGAACGCCTTGCGCGTTCAGGAATTCACCGTTGTGACGTTTACCATCCGTTGCATATTCTACGATAATTGCAGCGCCTTCCGCTTTAGACTTACCGCCTTCAGCATTGCCGTTCAGATCCGTCGTAGTAAAGCCCGGCGTCACCGCAAATACTTGGGCGCCGCTGTTTCTTACTTCATAGGCCATAGAAACGGTCATGGCATTGTTGGCTGTTTTAGACGAATTATAGTCGAATGCGTTTAACGTAAATTCCGCGTTTTGCATATGGTCAAGGGAAGCCATGTCGGTTGTTACGTTTACTACAGTGGCTTCGTTATCCTTGATTAACGGGAACAAGAGCTGGTTTAATCGGTAGGTTCCGAAGAAATTCACTTCAAAGGCGTTACGCAGATCTTCTTCTTTCGTATCCGTAAAAGAGCGAGAAAAAGCGCCCGGCATGCCGGCGTTATTGACCAGAAGCTTTAACTCCGGATATTTCGCTTTAATCATGTGCGCAGCTTGCTCAATCTTCTCCAAATCGGCCATATCGATTTGAACAAACGCCGCGTCGAGCCCTTGGGCGGCCAGTTCAGAAACGGCTGTTTCGCCCCGTTCGGTGTCGCGGGCGCCAAGGACCACACGCCAGCCTTTTTCGCCTAGCTGTTTTGCGATCTCGAATCCGATTCCTTTATTAGCTCCTGTTACAAATGCCGTCTTGTTCAATAGAATCCCTCTTTCCTTGCATGTTTTTCGTTTCATAATTGATAATGTACTATGCTACACTAAGTGTAGGTCAACGAAAAATTTTATATACGCGGGGGACAATATGTTTACGATCGGACAAGTGGCGAAGGAAGCGGGATTGAACATCGGAGCGATTCGTTTCTATGAAAGAAAAGGACTGTTAGAACCGGCTGCGCGAAGCGAAAAAAATAATCGTCTCTACACCGAGAACGAGCTGAATTGGTTGGTATTCATCAAATGTTTGCGCAAAACCGGAATGGGTGTGGAAGACATCAAGCAGTACTATGAGATGGTTAAAACCGGAACCACGACCCTCCCTCAGAGAATTAAGCTCATTCAAGACCAGAAGCAAAAGCTTCTGGGCGATATGGAGGAGAAGAAAGCGCAGCTTGCTCACTTGGAGCATAAGATTGATCGTTATTACCGCGGTGAGAATTACTGAACGAACGGGTAAGTTCAATCAACAGCGATGAAGACCACATTCCACATGCAATTGATCAACTATTCCCTTAAAAAACAACAAAAAGAACGGCCAGCAGACATGCTAACCTGCAGTGGTTGCCATTGACAGAGCCGTTCCTGACTTCTATAATAAAGTCAACTAATTGACTATTGAGGTTGATTCAATGACTGAGCACCATGACGAACGACTAGAGATTATCGACAACGTTTTCCGGGCAAATGTATTATTAGAACGTATCGGCCACAGTTTGTCCTCGCAAGCCGGTTTGACCAGCCAGCACCAATGGTTTATTCTTCGCGCTCTTTCGGAAGCCGGCGATCTATCCTTCAAAGAATTGGGGAACAACATGCTTGTGACCAAGCAAAATATGACAGGCATGGTGCAGCGGCTGAAACAAAACGGATTCGTCGCGACTTACGAGTCTCCGCAGGACAGACGCGTCACCAAAGTCAGCATCACCAACGAAGGAAAAGAGGCGCTGGCCAATGTCAATGAATATTCCGTGCCGAAGATGGAACGTACATTTAAAGGATTTTCCGCGCATGAATTGGCATCGTTCAGCAGCTTTCTTGAAAAAATGATCGGAAATATGAAAAAAGAGACGTAACGAAAAATTTTTAGGTAATTAGTCAATATATTGATTGTCATCATATTTACTAAAAAGGAGCTCCGGTTATACGGAGAAACGACATGGATAAAAACAAATTCAAAGCTGATTGCCGGCTGCTATTCGGCAGATGGAATTATGACATCGTGAAGGAATTAATGAGCGGTCCGAAACGTAATTCGGATATCAAGAGAACCCTGCCGATTTCCAGCACGATCTTGACCGATCGGCTGCGTATGTTTGAAGCCAAGAACTTGATCTTGCGTCATATGTACCCCGAGAGCCCAATGCGCGTGGAATATGCATTGACGGATAAAGGGGAAGCGATGCGGCCAACAGTCGAAGCATTCGAACGATGGATAAGCCAATATATTGACTGTTAGCGAATGGACGATGTTTGAGACGTGTTTGAAAGGAGGTGAAAAACATGAGCGGAGTTGAGGGGAATGTTCCCTTTTATTTTAACGGCGATTTTGGAACCGGGGATACGAGTAAAAGATGGATTGCCGAAGGCAATTGTAAAAACGAAATCGCGTTTTATCAAAGTATATTCAGCGGAGAGCCGGTAATCCGATTCGATTCTGAAGAAAAAATTCGCAGTGCTTATGAGGCATTGGCGGCTGGGGGCAAGATCGTCAAGCCATTAATGGAGGCTCCCATCGGCGGACTTTTTGCGGCTGTAACGGATCGCAACGGCATCGGGTGGAACCTGCAATATGATAGGGGATGATCATGGCCCTAATATCCGAACTTCGAGGCCAGAAGCATCGCGGATTATTACATGAAAATTAAACATGCGTTGACATGTATCTCAGTCTAATGTATCTTAAATTTAAGATTTAATACTTTAATATTATCGAGGAGAGATCAACATGAGCAAATTGTTTTTGGAAGCTGTCAAAGCTAGACGCACCTTCTACGGGCTGAGCAAGGAAATCGTTGTATCTGTAGACCGGGTCAAGGAAATCGTAGGCGAAGCCGTCAATCATACCCCGTCCGCATTCAATTCGCAAAGCTCGCGCGTAGTCGTTCTTTTCGGAGAACAATCGGACAAACTATGGAACATTACGAAAGAAACGCTCAGAAAAATCGTTCCCGCCGAAAATTTCGCAGCGACCGAAGAAAGAATCAACGGTTTTGCGAACGGCTACGGTACGATCTTATTTTTTGAAGACCAAACTGTCGTGAAGGGCTTGCAAGAGAAATTTGCGTCTTATGCCGACAATTTCCCGATCTGGTCGAACCAGTCCTCGGGCATGCTGCAGCACGTAATTTGGACGGCGCTTGTCGCAGAAGGTCTCGGAGCTTCTTTGCAGCACTACAATCCACTTATCGATGCTGAAGTCGCGCAAAACTGGCAACTTCCGGGGGAATGGAAGCTGATTGCGCAAATGCCATTCGGAAAACCGACTTCCGTACCGGGCGACAAGGAATTTATGCCGCAGTCGGACCGTGTGAAGTTTTTCTAAGTGTTCGTAAAAAATAATATGTTTTAGACTGATCTGATGAATGCAGCGGCTGACTAGGATGCGGAGATAATGTCCTAGACGGGCCGCTGTTTTAATTAACATTCAATTATCGTTTCCTGTTAATTAAACAAAGGCACTAATTAACAGTAATTTCATTCCAATCGTATTCCATTCCGCTTGCTGTTTCTAGTGCTCTATCCCTTCCAAAGATCTTCTCTACTACATATAATGACATGTCGATACCCGCACTTACTCCAGCAGAAATTATGATTTTTCCATTATCAATATACCGCTTATTTCTTTCAACTATTGTTGACGATGGTACAATATTCTCTAACAAGTCAAATACGTTATGATGTGTCGTTACCTTAAGTCCTTCAAGGAGATCGGCTTTAGCTAATAACAAAGCACCAGAACATACCGATAAAAGCTGTTCAACTTCATTATGCATACTCTTAATCCACGCTATTAAACGGGTATTGTCCATTTCTCTCCGTGTTCCAACACCACCGGGAATTATTAAGATATCAGGCTTTGGACAATTGGAAAAACAGTAATTGGGGTTGATGCTTAAGTTTCCGTTGGAATATATAGGGTTTAATTCTTCTGCCACAGTAAATATATTGATATCATTATTTCTTTTGGCTTGACTAAAAACTTCAAAAGGACCAGTAAAGTCAAGTACAGTAATGTCGTCAAATATTAAAATTGCTATGTTTTTCATAAGTTGTCACCTCAACGTTTTTTCTTTGAAGTCTATCAGTTGAAGAAGATTCTATCCATGGACTTCTAGTGTGTTCTAATGTACTTTAACGCTATTCCACGCAATTCTGTCTGTTAATGAAAATGGAGCAGCTGCCGCCGGGCAAACTGCTCCATGAAGACTTGAACTAACGTTTCCCGTTTAGCTTTAAGCAACACATATTATATTTCGCCATATTTTCCTTGGTCATCCGTTCCTATATAGCTATTCTCAAACTGTATTGCAATCGATTTATTCGTATCTACTCCTGTAACTTCAAAATACTTCGTTCCAACAGGGTACTTATTTGAAAAATTTCCAGAGTAGGTGCCCTCAGTAATTGAATAATTTGTAACAGTTCCAATCTATTTTCCAACATCTGTTACATTTTCAGAGGTGATTCTATAGATATCACCATTGTAAATAATGAACTCATACGCCCATGATGCAAAGAAGAGGTTCTTGTCTCATTTTTCTGTTTTGAGCTACATCCAAATAAAAACGATAAACATACGCATATCATTATATTTGTTGCACGGAATCGTTAACCTGCTAGCTAGCTTAACGCCCGCCGCAATCTACAACTTTATTTTCACAGTCTAATACTTTATTTTTCAGCTAATACTTTATCTTCTCAAGACACTAATACCTCGTTCGGTATACAACCAGAAAAAGTCCCGATGAAACATCCTCGGGACTTTTTCTGTGCTTAAATCCATCATGCGGTCGGAATAGGCTTGTCACTCAGCATTCTGTATAGTTTCGAGCCTATATCGGCAGTTCGTGCGGCGAGAACGACTGTACGGCGCAATTCAGGTACTGCTAGGGGTACGGCGTGCAAGCCTAGCAGTTCCGCCTCAGCCCGAAACAGTTCGGGCAGCACAGTTATGCCGGTGCCAACGGCAACGTTGAGCAGAAATTCATTATTCTCGTCAACTTCCAGCTTAATGTCGGGGCGGTAGCCGTAATTTTCCGCGACCGTTCTGAACTGTGTGTGGGTTTCGCATTTTTGCGTCGCAAACACGAAAAGCTCGTCTTTCAGCTCCTCCAGGCTCAGCGTGTTTCGTCCTCGAAGCGTATGGCCTTCTGGAAGAATGGCTATAGAGCCTTCGGTAAACAGCTCCTTGCTCCACAGCCGTCCCCCGACGAAAGCCGCATCCATGAGGGCGGCGTCGAGAACGCCTTCCTGCATTTCTTCTCGCAGCTCGATTGATGTCTGCCGGACCTTGACTGTAATCGGATAACCGGAGGCGTGGTAATCGCGCAGCCGTCCGGGGAGTAAGTGCGTCACGATGCCTGGAAGACTGCCGAGCGTATAGCCCGGCCCAGCCGCATATTGCCGCATTTCTGCTTCAATGGTCTCAAGCGACTGTAAGACAGGAATAATTTTCTCCATAAATCGACTGCCGGCTTCCGTCAAAGCTACACCTGCGGCGGTTCGACGGAACAGCTCGACGTCGTAGGCAGCTTCCAGCTGCCGAATGTGCTTGCTGAGCGCCGGCTGGGACAAGTTAAGTTTGTCGGCAGCTTTGGACAAGCTCTTCCATTTTGCCGATTCCATGAAACTCCGGAACCATTCCACCTGCATCTTGCAACCCTCCTATAACGAAATGTAATACCCATCCAACATAAAGGAAGTTCCGTAACGCTCCAGGTCACGTTATTATCAAATGAATCGATCTTAATACGGGCATTCGCTGAAAACCGAACGGCAGAATATTTGTCTCTCTTTTTGCACATTATAGAACGATTATTCCCAAATTGACAATCATATAGGAGGAGGAATCTCCATGAGAACGATGAAAGCTGCAGTAGTAAATAAACCCGGTGATGATTTTGAAATAATCACAAAAGAAATACCGGAGCCGCATCGAGGTTATGTAAGGATTCGGGTTGAAGCGTGCGGAATTTGTCACAGTGACCAGATTGTAAAGGAAGGCGTACTTCCTGGAATACCCTATCCTAGGATTCCCGGGCATGAAGTCGCTGGCGTCATTGACAAAATTGGCGAAGGCGTCACGTCGTGGCAAGTCGGTCAACGAGTTGGTGTTGGCTGGCATGGGGGGCAGTGTTTCCACTGTGATTCGTGTCGTGCAGGCGACTTTATTAACTGCGACAATCGGTTGATCTGCGGCATTTCTTATGATGGCGGCTATGCCGAGTATATGGTGGCCCCCCAAGAAGCAGTTGCACTAATTCCGGATGAATTATCAACCGTTGACGCAGCGCCATTATTATGTGCAGGACTTACGACATTTAATGCTTTGCGAAACAGTGGGGCACGCCCTGGCGATGTCGTCGCTATACAAGGTGTTGGCGGCTTAGGCCACATGGCGCTGCAATACGCGAATAAATTCGGCTACAAGACAGTCGCTCTCTCGCGCGGAGAAGACAAGAGAGAATTGGCGCATCAACTGGGTGCGCATGTTTACATCGATACGGCTACTACTGACGCTGGTGCTGAATTGAAGAAATTAGGCGGAGCGCGCGTTATTTTGGCTACTGCCCCAAATGGTAAAGCGATGTCCTCCCTTGTGAATGGATTGGCGCGAAACGGAAAAATGTTTATTATCGCAGCGACGCAGGATCCCATTGTGTTATCGAGTGGACAAATGCTCATGGATCAAATAGCGGTACAAGGATGGCTCACTGGGCATGCGAAAGATGCTGAAGACACGCTAAACTTCAGCGCTCTCTTTAACACAATGCCGATGACTGAAGTTTATCCCCTCGAGGAAGTTAATCAAGCCTACAATAGAATGATCGAAGGGGACGCCAGATTCCGTGTCGTTCTTAAGATGTAAAGGATCGTAATTCGTGTTTTCAAACCATCACCCGGCAGGGGTGATGGTTTTTTGTCATGTGCCAGGAAGAAGGAGTCCGAGGATGGCTAAACCCAAAAAAAGTGGAAGTTTCCCCAATGAGCGGTTCCTTATGCCCGAAGTCCCTTGGGTCTATAATTATGTATGCGGTTACAAAAATAAGAAACGAAGAAAAAGGGGAGGCAATGTATGAAACGTATGAAACGCGGTTTAGTCGGGATCTCCACACTCCTTGTCATGTCGTCTGCTCTTGCTGCATGCGGCAGCAATTCCAATTCTGGCTCCAATTCAACCAACGCAAACACAAATGCAAACGCTGCCAGCACGAACGCAAACACAACCACAAATACAACGCAAGCAGCCAACACGAACACAGAACCAGCCGCTAGCGGCGAGAAAGTCACCATCAACCTCTGGAGCTTCACGGATGAAATTCCGAACATGACCAAGAAGTATATCGAAACGCATCCTGACGCCAATGTGGAATTCAAAACGACGGTGATTGCTACGACCGATGGCGCCTACCAGCCTGCGCTTGACCAGGCTCTGGCTGCCGGCGGCAAAGATGCGCCGGACATTTATGCAGCCGAATCGGCGTTCGTGCTCAAATATACGCAAGGCGACGCATCCAGCTATGCCGCCAACTATGCGGACCTCGGCCTGGACGACCAGTTGGTGAAGGACGCAGGCATCGCCCCATACTCGGTAGATATCGGCAGCAAAGACGGCCAATTGAAAGGCCTTGGCTATCAAGCGACAGGCGGTGCGTTTATCTATCGCCGCTCCATTGCTAAGGATGTTTTCGGTACGGACGACCCGGCAACCATCAAAACGGCGGTAGGGCCTGGCTGGGATAAATTCTTCGATGCAGCCGCGAAGCTGAAAGCCAAAGGCTACGGCATCGTTTCCGGCGACGGCGATATTTGGCACCCGATCGAGAACAGCTCCGATAAGGGTTGGATTGTCGATGGCAAGCTCCATATCGATCCGAAGCGCGAGCAGTTCCTGGATCTCTCCAAGAAGCTGAAAGACAATGGCTATCACAACGATACGCAGGATTGGACGGAAGCTTGGTATGCGGATATGTCCGGCACCGGCGCCAAACCGGTCTTTGGTTTCTTCGGCCCCGCTTGGCTCATCAACTATGTCATGAACGGCCAAGTGAAAGGCACGAACGGCGACTGGGCAGTTACCGAGCCGCCGACAGGCTTCTTCTGGGGCGGTACCTGGCTCCTTGCCAACAAGGACGTAACGAAGAACGATGCCAAGACAAAAGCCGTTTCGGACTTTGTTAAATGGGTAACGCTCGATACCTCCGATACGGGCCTCCAATCGTACTGGGCGAACGGCACGATGAAGGCGGGCGAGCAGGGCACGAAGGACAGCGTCGCATCGTCCGTCGTCATGGCGAAGTCGCACGGCGAAGTACCGCTGCTCGGCGGCCAGAACATGTTCGACGTGTTCGTTCCGGCGAACGCCAACGCTTCAGGCAAGAACCTGACCCAGTTCGACGAAACGATCAACAAGCTCTGGCGCGATCAAGTACGCGAATTCACCGCGGGCAAGAAGGACCGGGCCAAAGCGATCGAAACCTTCAAACAGCAGGTCAAGGATCAGCTTGGCATCGAAAGCGAATAAGAAGGAGCAGAAGGGGCGGGTGCGTTATCCCGCTCCTTCCTATCCATAAACGAGGTGAGCGCATGCGCCGCAAAGGTGTCAATTATTCGAAATACGGTTACATTTTTACCTTCCCGTTCGTCCTAGCGTTTCTGATTTTCTCGCTGTATCCCATTCTATACACGGCAGTTATCGGGTTCACCGACATGAAGGGATTAATACCGAAACCGATTCATATCATGGATAACCCGTTCCAAAACTTTAAAGACCTTCTCTTCGACAACGCCTCGTTCAGGAAGTCCCTCGTTAACACGGGGCTGCTCTGGATGGTTAACTTCGTTCCTCAAATCGTTCTCGCGCTCTTGCTCACGGCCTGGTTCACGAATAGGCGCCTCAACTTGAAGGGTCAAGGCGTGTTCAAGGTTCTTCTCTATATGCCGAATATTATCACTGCGAGTACGATTGCCGTGCTGTTCAGCACGTTGTTTGCCTACCCGATGGGCCCTATTAACAGTTTGTTTCAAATGCTGGGATGGTCGGACGCTCCGATTTTCTTCCTTCAGGACAAGTCGACGGCGCGAGGCATTGTAGCGTTCATCCAGTTCTGGATGTGGTACGGCAACACCATGATCGTCCTAGTGGCAGGCGTTATGGGCATCAATCCCGCGCTCTTCGAGTCCGCGGCGATCGACGGCGCGAACGGGGTTCAAATCTTCTTCCGCATCACGCTGCCGAGCCTCCGTACGATCTTACTGTTCACGCTGATTACATCGATGATCGGCGGTCTGACCATGTTCGATATTCCGCAGCTATTCCTTGCTGGCGGTCCGGATGACTCTACGCTTACCACGTCCATGTTTATCTACGGGCAAGCGTTCAAGGGCAGCTATATGTATAATCGCGCTGCAGCGGCGAGCATGATCATGTTCGTAATCGCGGCGCTATTGTCGGGCTTGCTGTTCTACCTAATGCGCGACCGCGACGAGGCAAGATTGAAGAAAGCAGAGAAGTTGAAGCAAAGAAACGGAAAGGCTGCCCAAGCGGCCGCGAGTGAGGTGTAACCCATGGCAAACGTTCAGAGAAGCGGAACCGTCAATCGAAAGATAAACAAAACGATCATTTATATCGTCTGCATTGCGTTGTCCTTACTCAGCATTCTTCCGTTTTGGATCATGTTCGTGAACGCAACGCGCTCCACGCCGGAAATTCAAAGCGGTCTCTCGCTGCTTCCATCCATGCACCTTATGAGCAACCTGCATGTGCTCCTCGACAAGAGCTTCGATCCCATTCGAGGGTTCATGAATTCGCTCCTTATTTCTACGTTTGCAACGCTCTGCACGGTCTATTTCTCCTCCTTGGCGGCCTATGGGCTTGTGACGTACAACTGGAAGCTGCGTAAGCCGTTCTTTACCTTCATTATGTGCGTGATGATGGTTCCATCCCAGGCAAGCGCAATCGGCTTCTATCAGTTCATGTACAAATTGCATTGGACCAACAGCTTCCTGCCGCTCATTCTGCCCGCGATCGCTGCGCCTGCGGTGGTGTTCTTCATGCGCCAATACCTGCTCGCAACGCTGTCGATGGAGATCGTGGAAGCATCGCGCGTGGACGGCTCCGGCGAATTCTACACATTCAACCGGATCATTCTGCCCTTGATGATGCCGGCAGTGGCAACGCAGGCGATTTTTGCCTTCGTGGCGAATTGGAACAACCTGTTCATGCCGCTGATCCTGCTGACGCAGAAGGATAAATATACGATGCCGATCATGGTCAGCCTGCTTCGCGGCGATATTTACAAGACGGAGTTCGGCTCCATCTATATGGGTCTGGCCTTGACGGCGCTGCCGCTGTTCGTGGTGTACTTCCTGTTATCCCGTTATATTATCGCTGGCGTAGCGCTGGGAGGCGTCAAAGAATAAGCCCGTCACGCAGGCTTCGAAGACGGGACTGCAGCGTCGCCCGGATGCATCGTGCTCCTAACGAGGGGGCACCATGTATCCGATTTTTTTGTCATACATGACCTGATTTTGCATAGGAAATTAGCGCATAACTCGCATCGAGCAGGCTTGACGATTGTCAGCCATAAAGCGAAATGGGCTATAGTTGACACAGGAGCGTCCTCGGACAAGCTGGCAATTATATCTTAGCCTTAGCCTTGCATCCGGCCTTGCGCTAATGTTATGTTTAGTTGGCGTTAATTTAAGCGTAACGAAGTGTGATATGGATTGCTATTCGAATAGCGGGCAGCAGCGGAGGTTATAATGGGTACAACGGGCAACGCAAACGCATCCGATTTGTGGAAGTTGACAAGCTATCTATTAGAAGGTAGAATGACAACATGAACAATAACAAGAACACAGCCGAGTTGATTTTGGATACTGCTCAGGCTATTGTGCAGGATGTTGGATTCAATGGATTCAGCTACGCGCACATCGCGGAGAAGGTCGGCATACGTACGGCCAGCATTCATTACCATTTCCCTAATAAGGAGGATTTGGGTGAAGCGCTGATCATTCGGTATCGCAGACAATTCGAGGCAATGGCCGAACAGTTTGATGCCGAGACGGAGAACAATTTGGAGAGGCTGCGCAAATTCATATTGCTGTACCGCGGCCCGGTCCAAGATTATTGTACTTGCTTAGGGGTCATGCTATCCACGGATCTGTCTACCTTATCGGGTAAAGCTGGGGAAGGGGTGGCCGAGTTATTCAAAGCTAACCTGGATTGGTTGGAACGTGTGCTGGACGAAGGACGGCGTGAAGGGCAATTGCAGTTTAGAGGCACTGCCGATGTGCAGGCCCATCTGTTTCTTGCAGCACTTCAAGGCGGGCAATTGCTTGCGAAGAGCTTCCGGGATGCCAGCAGGTATGATCGTATTGCCGAAGGTTTACTATCCGCTTTAGCTGTATAAGAGGAAGCGGATCTTTTTTAAGATAACATCTACCTTTTAGAAGGTAGCTAAATAGGAGGATAACAATGAACTTACAAGGCAAAGCAGTCGTTATTACAGGCGGAAGCAGCGGAATCGGTAAGGCAGCAGCAATTGAATTGGTTAAACGAGGCGCTAACGTCGTCATTAACGGCCGCGGTGAGCAAGCACTGGCAGAGGCAGCACGAGAAATCGATCCGACAGGTGCTCATGTTGCGTATGTTGCCGGCGATATTTCGGATTTGAAGGTTGCCGAACGTTTGATCGGCGAGTCGATTAAACGTTTTGGGCGAATCGATACGCTGCTGAACAACGCAGGTATTTTCATTTCGAAGCCGTTCACAGAATTCACTGCAGACGATTATGAATCGATTATGGCTGTCAATGTGACAGGTTTCTTCCTGGTTACTCAACTGGCGCTTATTGAAATGCAGAAGGCGGGTTCGGGGCATGTCATTAATATTACGGCCAGCGGCGGTGCCGAACAGTCCATTAAAGGGATGCCGGCCGCATTGACGGCACTGACCAAGGGCGGCTTGAACTCCGCAACGAAATCGCTTGCCCTTGAATATTCGGGTACAGGTATTCGCGTGAACGCTGTCGCACCTGGCGTTACCAAAACGCCGATGCATGCGGTGGAGAACCATTCGTTCTTGGCTGGATTCCAGCCGATCGGCCAGCTGGGAGAGACAGAGGATATCATCGATGCAATCCTTTATCTAGAATCCGCGAAGTTCGTAACTGGAGAAATTCTTCATGTGGATGGCGGGCAAAGCGCAGGTAAATGGTAAGGCACGCGTAAGAACCAAGACCTTATTAAGCAGCCGCACTGCGTATAACGATAGCTGGAGGAGGTTGACAGCATGCTGTATGAACTACGGATTTATCAAGTGGCGCCTGGGCGTTTGCAAGCCATTTTGGATCGTTTTAACGAGGATACGATTGATCTCTTTGCAAAGCATAACATGAAGGTAACGAATTTCTGGGTGGATGCAGATGAATCGAAGGATCGTTTGTACTATGTGCTTGAGCACCCCGATATGGCAGCTCGGGAGCGGAATTTCGAGGCGTTCATGGCCGATCCCGAATGGCATAAGGTTATTGAAAGAACCGAGCAGGACGGCCAGCTGCATGAGAGTATCGAGGTCGTGTATATGAACAAAGCAGCGTTTTTCCAAGGCTAATTCACACCAATTGGAGGAGAGAAGACATGCTGTACGAACTGCGTATTTACGATGTTCATCCAGGCAAGATGCAGACAATCCGGGATAGGTTTCGGGATCATGTCATTGCATTATTCGCAAAACACGATATGAGAATAACGCTGTTTTGGGAAGATGCAGAGGAAGTGAACAACCGTCTGTATTACGTCGTCGAGCACGACGATATGGATGCGCGCAATTTGAACTATGAGCGTTTCCGCGCTGATCCGGAATGGATTGAAGTGAAACGGGTCTCTGAGCAAGGCGGACCGATCGTTAAGAAGCAAGAGAGTATTTTTATGAAGAACGCCGCATTTTTCCAAGCAAGCAACTAAACCAAACCGAATGGAGATTATATCAATGAAAACACTCGTCATCGTTACACACCCGAACATCGAAACATCGACATGGAACAAAGCATGGGTTGAAGAATTGAAGAAGCATGGCGATATCACGGTTCACGAACTGTACAAAGCATATCCGGATCAAAACATCGATGTTGCGAAAGAGCAGCAATTGGTTGAAGCGCATGACCGCATTATCTTCCAATTCCCGCTGTTCTGGTACAACACGCCGGCTTTCTTGAAGAAATGGTTCGATGAGGTCCTGCAATACGGCTGGGCGTTCGGTCCGGAAGGCACGAAAACAGCAGGCAAGCAATTCGGCGCTGCCATCTCCACGTACGGTACGGCTGAATCGTATACAGCAGCAGGCTTCAACCGCTTCACGCTGGAAGAAATTTTGCGTCCGATCGAAGCAAGCGTGAAATACATCAGCGCTTCCTACCTGCCGCACTTCTCGGTGAGCGATTCCTCCAATGCATCGGAAGATCGCGTGAAACAAAGCGCGGTTGATTACGTGCGTCATATCACGACTGTAAAACCGGTGCAAGCATAAGAATGACACTTAAAAAGCTTATTATGAAGAATATTCCGTTTTTCAAACCAAAAACTAAACCAAACCGAATGGAGATTAAAACAATGAAAACACTCGTAATCGTAACGCATCCGAACATCGAAACATCGACATGGAACAAAGCATGGGTTGAAGAATTGAAGAAGCATGGCGATATCACGGTTCACGAACTGTACAAAGCATATCCGGATCAAAACATCGATGTTGCGAAAGAGCAGCAATTGGTTGAAGCGCATGACCGCATTATCTTCCAATTCCCGCTGTTCTGGTACAACACGCCGGCTTTCTTGAAGAAATGGTTCGATGAGGTCCTGCAATACGGCTGGGCGTTCGGTCCGGAAGGCACGAAAACAGCAGGCAAGCAATTCGGCGCTGCCATCTCCACGTACGGTACGGCTGAATCGTATACAGCAGCAGGCTTCAACCGCTTCACGCTGGAAGAAATTCTGCGTCCGATTGAAGCAAGCGTGAAATACATCAGCGCTTCCTACCTGCCGCACTTCTCGGTGAGCGATTCCTCCAATGCAGCGGAAGATCGCGTGAAACAAAGCGCGGTTGACTACGTGCGCCATATCACGACCGTACAACCGGTGCAACAATGAAGAACGTCACTGTAGATGTATATATGGATACCAGCTGCCCTTGGTGCCGCATGGGCATGACCAGCCTGCAGTCGGCTCTCGAGCAGCTGCCTGAAGGCATGGAGGTAACGGTTCGCAACCATGCGTATCAAATTAACCCCGACATTCGCCTCGAAGGAGAAGATTATCGGAAGGTGATGACAGGCAGATTAGGCGGACCCGCTCAATTCGAAGCAAGAATGAAGCAGTATAACGATACAGGCGCTCATTTCGGCTTGACGTATAATACGGATCTCATCAAATATACGCCCAATACGGTCTTATCCCATCAATTAATCGCGATTGCGCCTGCCGAGCTGCAGGATCAACTGATTGCGAGCATTTATGAGGCGTATTTCGAACAAGGAATCAATATCGGCAGCGTGGACGAGCTTGTGAAAATAGGCGTCGCGGTCGGTGTGAGTGAAGATGCCGCAGAACTCAAAGCACGTTTGCTTAACGGCGAAGGCGTGGAACAAGTCGAAGCGGGACAGCGCAGCGCGCAGAAGCTGGGCGTGAGAGGCGTGCCGTTCTTCGTCATCAACGAGAAACAAAGCCTGTCCGGCTTGCAGTCGCCGCAGGATTTTTTGAAAGCTTTTGGAACTCACTAACCGCTAAGGCTTCCGCAGGATGGCATTGCGAAATCAGAAGCACGGCTTAGTGTAACCCAGCAAACGAATCGCTAGTCGAAGCCAAGAAGCTCAGAAATGGATGCTTCTTGGCTTCTTGTTGTCTGCAGCAGTGTAGCTATCTCATATCGAGATACCAACTATCCGGTTTCCGTATGATAGGTAAATGGCTGAATCGTTGTATGATGATGAAACATACTAAGCATACAGACTGGAGGAACAACGGATGAATACACGGACGCTGCTCGTTTTGCTGGGTGGAATAACGGCATTAATGGTTGTAATGGGAATCGGAAGGTTCGCCTTTACGCCTATTCTGCCGCTCATGATCGACCACCTGTTATTCTCTGCGGCGGGTGCGGGCTATTTGGCCGCAAGCAATAATTTAGGGTATTTAATCGGTGCGCTAGTCCTGACGCTGATCCAGGTTAGAAGCCGTTCCATGCTGCTGCTCGCGGGGTTAGTCGTCAGCATTGCAACCACATGGGGCATGGGGGAGCTGCACAGCCTTCCTGCCTGGCTCGTGATCCGGTTCTTGTCGGGCGTCGCCAGCGCGGTCGTATTTGTTATCGTGTCCAGCATCGTGCTGGACCGTATATCGGCGCGCCAAGCCGGCATATTCTATGGGGGCGTGGGAGCGGGCATTCTGCTGACCGGGATTGCCGTTCCGCTGCTTGCGCGAAACGGCGACTGGAGCGATGTGTGGAAGGGACTAGGTGTGGTCAGTCTGCTCTTAGGGCTGACTGCCTGGTTTTCGTTACGAGAACGGCGAACAACGCTCAAGAAGGCAGTAAGCACGCCCCAAGGATATAACCCTGCGGCAGTTCGCAGGGTCCTGCTGTGGCTCATGATTGCCTATGGATTGGAAGGCTTGGGCTACATTGTGACCGGGACTTATCTGGTCGCTTTCGCCAAGACGGTATCGAGCATTCCTAATATAGCATCACTTAGCTGGGTGCTGGTTGGTCTAGCCGCGGCGCCTTCATGCTTCGGATGGTCGATGCTGGCTTCCCGTTGGGGGAAGAAATGGACATTGACCTTCTCCATGCTGCTGCAGTCCGCAGGCATTGCAATTCCGGTGCTTCTTCCATCTACAACAGGCGTAGTCGCAGGCGCGCTGCTGTTCGGCGTCACGTTCATGGGCATAACGACGCTGTCTGTTTCGTATGCCAAGGAATTATATCCGCAGAATAATCGCAAGATCATTGGCCTATTGACCAGCCTCTTCGGCTTAGGACAGATGATTGGACCGGTTATTGCTGGCCTCCTGATTGCGGGTAACGGCAGCTACCTGACCGCGCTAATCGGAGCGGCGTGTATCGTCTTCATAGGGGCGGTCAGCCTGCCGCTGGGCATTGGACGATCAGATCATCGGAATGAGGCATTACGGTGAAAAGCGATGTAATCACACAAATCACGGACGAGTATTCATAATTAATGGTTGATTTCAGATGAATTCAGATAACTATTTTGAATATTTAGGAAAATTTAATGTTTTCAATTCTTCTTATCTGCCTAGTCCATCCTGCCTATATGGACAGAGGACGATTCAGCGCTTTGGAGGCACCTGTTCTTGTTAAAAACCGGCCATGCTGCATGGCCGGTTTTTTTGCGTGCGGCTGCCCGGGAAAGCCCGTGACGCTGGCACTTCGTACCAAGCGATCCGATTGCCTAAACCTTCAGTCCGGCATTATTTTCCATAAAAAGAAGAGTCGATAACACGGATGGCACCAATGGGCATCGGGGTGGATGGCATGCCAGATTGTACATATTACCCTACCGTAATCGCAGCTCATTAGGCAGGAGTGCCTATTGTTTTTATTTTCCACGGACATATAATCATTTTGCGATTAGTCGACAGAAATCGAGTTTTTGTAAGATTTCGACGAGACGTGTTACAGCAGTCCCATAGGGGCAACATTCGAGGAGGTACGTTGGTATGGGTTTACGTTTGTTACGCAAGCGCAAGACAGTTTTGCAGATTACGTCTTTATCCATCGCTTTATCCTTGGGGTTAGGGGGATTTAACACGGCGATGCTGACGCCTCGGGCGGCCGCGGCTGCCGCCGGCACTTCTCATCTGCTTTCCTACGAGGGAGCGGCTTACGCTTCGTCGATGGAAGGCGGCTTGACGCCGGACAAGGCAGTGGACAACAGCCTGGATTCCCGCTGGGGCAGCGCCTTCAGCGCCGATCCGCAATGGATTTACGTCGACCTTGGTTCGACGGCAAAGATCGACCAAATCATCCTCCGCTGGGAGAATGCGTACTCCAAATCTTACAAAATTCAAGTATCCGACGATGAAGCGCAGTGGGAAGACGTTTATGTGAACACTGCCGGCGACGGAGGCGAAGATAAAATCACGCTGTCTGGTTCCGGACGTTATGTCCGCATGCTGTCTCTTCAGCGTTCCGGCAATTACGGCGTCTCGCTCTATGAATTCGAGGTGTACGGTACGGGCGGAAGCAATCCGCAGCCGATCGTGCTCGGCCCGGACGTTGCGCTCAAAAAACCGGTTGTTGTATCTTCCTACCAAGTAGCAGGTAAGGATAAACCGCTCCTGCTTCCGGAATATGCCGTAGACGGCGATAAAGATACGCGCTGGTCGTCCAAAGAGACGAGCGACGAGTGGATTTACGTCGATCTGGGCAGCGTCCGCACCATCGGCCGCATCCGGCTGCAATGGGAAAACGCCGCGGGCCGCATCTACGATCTGCAAGTATCCGACGATGCCGTCAACTGGACCACGACATACCGAGAAATGAACGGTAAAGAAGGATTAATGGACACGCCTGTATATGCGAGCGGCCGATATGTAAGAGTGAAGGGAATCAGCAGAACGACGAGCTACGGCTACTCGCTGTTTAATTTCTCCGTTTACGATTACGTGCAGGGAGATCCGAAGCCGACCTACACCATTCCTACGCTGCCAACGGCCTCTACGGTTCCTGTTGGACAAGGCAGCTACTTGACCAGCGATATCAGCATGCCGCAGCCAAGACCGCCGGTTAATAAAACGGACAATGTCACGGCGCCGATCGCTTCCAACGACTGGTGGCAATCCGTCTTGATCAAAGACTTGAGCGACAGCCTCATTACGCTGCCCCTCAAATCCAAATATACGAACCAAGGCCTGAGCATCCTGACTCCCGGCGCGGGCTGGGTGAACGATACGGGCAATTCGCAAGCCGCTGACGGCGCCCCGGACTTCTACCTGAATGCCGGCAACATCAGCGCTTCCCGGATCAAAAACAAAATCGCCGGGTACAGCGACTGGTCCGCGACCGTTGTGTTAAGCGACAACGAGATCGAGAAGATGAAGACGACGTTCGTGAAAGGCTCGCCTTATCTGTACTCGGAATTCAGCGATCCAACAACGCCTGAGCTGTATCTTCCTGTTGCGGCGAAGTTCTTCGACGACAGCAGCAGTCCAATCCTTGCTGCCGAAGGCGCTTCACTGACGGCGGACCACATCGGATTCACCGTCACGAACGCGGACGGCTCTCCGCAAGCGAAGACGGTCACTCGCAGCTACGGCGTATTCGCGCCTGAAGGCACTACCTTTACGAAAGTCGGCGGCAAAATCAAGATCCGTCTGGGCAGCGGACAGAAGTATTTGTCCGTCGCTGCACTTCCGGCTACAGGCGACTTGAACTACTTCTACAAGCATGCGTATGCGTTCGTCGCGAAAACAACGGTAACGCCAAGCTTTAACGAGGAAACGTCCGAAGTGACGACAAAATTCGATGTCACCATCGATCAGAAGCGTTCGGATATGGAGCCGACAACCTTGATGGCGCTGCTGCCGCATCAATGGAAGCAGACGCCTTCGCCGCTGACGGCACTGACGTACCCGTCCATTCGGGGAATGCTGAAGCTGCATGAGGGCAACTCATTTGAGACGGTAGACCGCTTCTACGGGATCGTTCCCCAGTTTACTGAACCGGGAGATCCGACGTATTCCCGTGCGGCCTTGTTAGATCAATTGGCTTTCCTGGACGAATCGACATCGAAGAACATCATGTCCGGAGATGCGTATTGGCAGGGGAAAGTGCTTCATCCGCTCGCTATGGGCGTATTGATCGCAGATCAAATCGGCGATACGAACTATAAGAATCTGTTCCTCGGCAGATTGAGAACGATTCTGACCGACTGGTACACCTACACGAAGGGCGAACCGGAATACTTCATGTATTACGATCCGACCTGGGGCACGATGTACTACAAATCCAGTGAATTCGGCGCCAATACGGGCCTGACGGATCACCACTTCACGTACGGTTACTATGTGTTTGCTTCCGCGGTCCTGGCGACCTACGATCAAGACTTCAAAGACAACTACGGCGGCATGGTTGAGCATCTTATTCGCGATTATGCCAACCCGTCGAAGAATGACCCGCTCTATCCGTTCCTGCGCAACTTCGATCCGTATGAAGGCCATTCATGGGCCGGCGGATACGGAGACAATAACAACGGGAATAACCAAGAAGCAGCCGGCGAATCCTTGTTCGGCTGGGTTGGGGAATACATGTGGAGCCTCCTCTCCGGCGACAAAGCCGTGCGCGATATCTCCATTTACGGCTTCACGACGGAGTTGAAAGCCGTTGAACAGTACTGGTTCAACTACGATAACGACAACTGGCTGCCCGCGTTTAATCACAAATCGGTCGGTCAAGTCTACGGAAGCGCGTATAACTTCGGCACGTTCTTCAGCGGCGACCCGGTTAACATTTACGGGATCCACTGGCTGCCGACCGGCGAATACTTGACGAGCTACGGCTTCGATCCGCAGAAGGCAGCCGATCTGTACAACGGCATGGTCAAGGACAATAAAGGTCCTGAGACCGGCTGGCAGCATATCGTCTGGCCGATTGAATCGCTGAGCGACCCGCAGGCCGTGCTGAACAAATTCACGGTCGAAGGTACGCAGAAGAACGAGATTTTCGATACCTACTGGTTCGTGCACAACATGGCAACGCTTGGTCAGCGCACGCAGGATATTTGGGCAAGCGGCTGGTCCGGCGCGACGGTCTACAAGAAAGATGGCGCCTATTCGTCGATGATCTGGAACCCGACGAACGAGCCGATTACGGTTACGTTCCACAACGAAGCAGGCATTACGGGCTCCGCCAAAGTCGGCGCCAAGTCACTTGTGAAGGTCGATCCGACGAAAGTCACCGATCTGGATCAAAACAAGCCGCCGCAAATCACGGCTGATACGACGCAAAATACGGTAGGAAGCGCGATCGAGCTTACGTTCGCGGACATCAAGAAGTGGAGAGACGGCGTTAGCGCGGTCAGCGTAAACGGAACGATCATTGACGCTGCGAAATATCGCATGCAACCCGGCAAAATCACGCTCGACGCCTCTTTGTTTCCTGAGGAAAACAGCTACAGCATCGTCGTTCAGTCAGCAGATTACCCGGATGCCGAAGTACAGCAAATCGTCATCACCAACTCGACCGTGAACCTGGCGCTGAATAAGCCGACGGTTACATCCGAGCTGGCAAAAAACCCAGGTTCCTACGCGGTAGACGGCAAAACGGATACGCGCTGGGAATCGGATTTCAGCGATCCGCAGTTTATTACGGTCAATCTGAAATCGGAATACAAGATCAGTCATGTCCGCCTGAACTGGGAGAATGCAGCAGGCAAGAGCTATACGGTTCAAGTATCTACGGACGGTAAGGATTGGAAAACGGTTTACACAACAACACGCGGTCATGAAGGGATCGACGATATTACCTTCCCTGCCGTGAACGCAAGATATGTGAAACTAGCAGGTACGGCGCGCACGACGAACTACGGCTATTCCCTGTGGGAGCTTGAAGTTTACGGCACCCCTGCCGGAAGTCTGGATGCACCGGAATTGACCGCGGATACGACGGCGAACCGTGCAGGCCAGCCGATCGAGATCGGTTTCGACGACTTCGCAGATTGGAGAACATCCATCACGGCTGTGAAGGTGAACGGTACGGCGGTAGCCGAGGGCAAATACAGCGTGGCGCCGGGCAGCATTACGATCGACGGCTCGTCGTTCCCTGAGGCCGGCAGCTACGAAATCTCCGTCGAAGCGAAAGGATTCGCGAATGCGGCCGTTCGTCAATCGATCATCACGAGTTCGACAGTCAATCTGGCCCTTCGCAAGCCGACATTGACGTCGGACGGCGCGAAGCAGCCAGCCAAGAACGCGGTCGACGGCAGCAAGACGACCCGCTGGGAATCCGACTTCAGCGACCCGCAATTCATTACGGTCGATCTGGGTGCGGAGAACGTCATCAGCCGCGTGCTGCTGAACTGGGAGAATGCAGCAGGCAAGAGCTATACGGTGGAAGTCTCCACGGACAACAAGGACTGGAAAACCGTCTATGCGACGACAAGCGGCAAGCCTGGCGTTAACGACATCGGCTTCCTGCCGGTCAACGCAAGATACGTGAAAGTAAACGGCACGGCGCGTACGACGAACTACGGCTTCTCGCTTTGGGAATTCGAGGTATATGGCAGCGCAGACGGCCTGCCGAGCGCCCCTGAATTGAGCGCGGATACGACGGATACAACTGTCGGCCAGCCGATCGTCGTCACGTTCGACGACGACGCGGCATGGAGAAGCGCGATCGAAGCTGTCAAAATCGACGGCGTAACGATTAGCGCCGATAAGTACGCGGCATCCGCGGGCAAAATCGCCCTCGACGCATCCGTGTTCAGCAAAGCCAAGACGTACACGATTTCGGTTCAAGCCAATGATTACGCGGAAACGTTCGTTCAACAAGCGGTTACGGACAAGAACCAGCAGCCGGATCAGAACCCGCAGGATCCGAACCAACCGAGCCAACCGAATCAGCCGAACCAGCCTGACCAGAACCCGAACCCGCTTAATCTCGCATACGGGAAATCCACAGCTTCTTCGCCGGATTATCACCGCTCGAGCGCGGATGCGGTCGACGGAAGACTGGATCGCCGCTGGGAGTCGGCATTCGCAGACAACCAATGGATGAGCGTCGACCTGGGCGCTGCCCAAACGATCAACCGCGTCGTCCTGAATTGGGAGAACGCGTACGGCAAAGCATACACGATTGACGTCTCTTTGGACGGACAAACGTGGACGACGGTGTATGCCACCGATAACGGCAACGGCGGTATCGATGATCTCTCGTTCGTGCCTGTCAGCGCTAGATACGTGAAAATGAACGGCATTAAACGCGGATCGCCGTACGGCTTCTCCCTCTGGGAGCTCGAAGTGTACGCGGGTACCGCTTCGCCGCTCTCCGGACCGGTACTGCAGGCGGACACCACGGATAACATGCTGGGCAAACCGATTGAAATCACATTTGAGGACAACCAAGCATGGCGCGGCGCGATCCAAGCGGCCGAATTGAATGGCACGGCTCTGCTTGCCGGCCAGTACACGGTATCCGCGGGCAAAATCACGCTAAATGCCGAGTTGTTCACCGAGGCCAAGCCATATCAAGTGACGGTTCAAGCCACTGGATACAGCAGCGACGTCGTCGTGCAGACGATTACGCCGGCAGTTAATCTGGCAAGCAACAAAACAACGGCTACATCCGAAGGTGCCCTTCAAGGCGGTCAATATGCGGTAGATGGCAGCAAGAGCACACGCTGGGAATCGGCGTTCAGCGATCCGCAGTGGATCAGCGTCGATCTTGGCAGTACCGTTTCGATCAGCCGCGTGCTCCTGAACTGGGAGAACGCTTCTGCGAAGGAATACAGCATCGAGGTTTCCACGGATGGCGAGAACTGGACGACGGTCTATGCCACGACGAACGGAGACGGCGGCATTGATAATGTGTTCTTCCAAGCAGCCGAAGCCAGATATGTAAAAGTTAATGGCATGAAGCGCAATACGCAGTATGGATACTCCCTGTGGGAATTGGAAGTTTACCAATAAGCGAGCTCCTTAGGGGCTTCACTGATTGGCAGTCTCTAGCTTAAATACGTACAACAAAGGGCAGCTCCGATTACGGGAGCGGCCCTTTGTTTCGTTATGGAAGATGCAATCAACAGCTGCAGTTCAGCACAGGCTTACGTGCCGCTGTCGTCTCGTCAAGACGGCGGACGACGGTGCCGTAAGGCGCGTGAATGACAAGCTCCGGCGTCGTTCTTGCTTCCTCGGCAATCTGAATCATCGTATCGATGAAGCCGTCGAGCGTTTCTTTGCTCTCGGTTTCGGTCGGCTCGATCATGATGCACTCCTCGACGTTAAGCGGGAAATAGATGGTCGGCGGATGATAGCCGAAGTCGAGCAGCCGCTTGGCGACATCGAGTGTTCGAACGCCGTACTGCTTCAGGCCGCGGCCCGACATGACGAATTCATGCTTGCAGACGCCTGGGTAAGGAATCTCGTAATGGGAGGAAAGGCGGTGCATCATATAGTTCGCGTTCAGCACGGCGCATTCCGATACATGACGCAGCCCTTCGGGGCCATATGTGCGAATGTAGGTGTAGGCGCGGACAAGGATGCCGAAATTGCCGTAGTAGGCCTTGACCCGTCCGATGGACTCCGGACGATCGTAATCGAAGAAGTACGTGCCGTCCTCGCGGCGTCCGACAATCGGCTTGGGCAGGTACGGAATGAGCTTGCTCTTAACGCCGACGGGTCCGGCTCCCGGGCCGCCGCCGCCATGCGGCGTGCTCATCGTCTTGTGCAAATTCAAGTGAACGACGTCGAAGCCCATATCGCCGGGACGGGTAATGCCCATAATGGCGTTGGAGTTGGCTCCGTCATAATAGAGCAGGCCGCCCGCGTCATGAATGATTTGCGCGATCTGCGTGATTTGCTCCTCGAACAGGCCGAGCGTGCTTGGGTTGGTCAGCATAAGGGCGGCCGTGTCGCTGCCGACGGCTGCACGCAGCGCATCCAGATCGACCATGCCGCGCTCATTGGATTTGATCGTAACCGTCTCGAAGCCTGCGACGGTGGCGCTGGCTGGATTGGTGCCATGCGAGGAGTCCGGCACGATAACCTTGGTCCGCTTCTCGCCGCGGCTTTCGTGGTAGGCGCGAATCATCATCAGTCCCGTCCACTCGCCGTGCGCGCCGGCAGCCGGCTGCAGCGTCACTTGGTCCATGCCTGTCAGCACGGCCAAATCGTTCTGCAGCGTATACATGAGCTCAAGAGCACCCTGCAGGCTTTCTTCCGGCTGATACGGATGGATTTTGGCGAAGCCGCTGAAGCGCGCCGTATCCTCGTTGATTTTGGGATTGTATTTCATCGTGCAGGAGCCGAGCGGGTAGAAGCCGTTGTCGACGCCGAAGTTGCGGCGGGACAGCTCCGTATAGTGACGAATCACATCGACCTCGTAGACCTCGGGCAGCTGAGCTGGAATCTTGCGCAGCATCTCTGCTGGAATGTAAGCATCAGGCGACAGTTCCGGAACGTCGCAGGCTGAAAGCGAGTAGGCGACGCGGCCAGGCTTGCTTAATTCGAAAATAAGCGGCTTCTCCGGCTTGGCGGCTCCATGCTGAGCGGAATCATTCATCGTATCTACCGTCTTATTCATGCCAGTACCCCCAGTCTGCTTGCAAAGCTTTCAATTTCCGCACGGGTCCGCTTCTCGGTAACGGCAATGAGCATATGGCCTTTCAGCTCGGGATAAGCGAGCCCAAGGTCATAGCCGCCAAGCACGCCGGCTTGAAGCAGCTGCAGGTTCAATTCTTTCACGGATGTTCCTTCAGGAAGCTGGATAACGAATTCATTAAAGAATGGCGCCGAGAAAGGCAGTTGAATGCCGTTCTGGCTTGCGAGCTGGCCGGACGCGTAGTGCGCCTTCTGCAGGTTCAGGTTCGCGACATCGCGCAGCCCTTGCTTGCCCATCGTGGACAAATAGATCGACGCGCACAGCGCGAGCAGCGCTTGGTTTGAGCAAATGTTGGAGGTCGCCTTCTCGCGGCGGATATGCTGTTCGCGCGCTTGCAGCGTCAGCACGAAGCCGCGCTTGCCGTCGATATCGGTCGTCTGTCCGACGATTCGTCCGGGCATCCGCCGCATCAGCGGCTCGGCAACCGCGAAGAAGCCGCAGGTCGGTCCGCCGAGCGATTGCGAGATGCCAAGCGGCTGCGCATCGCCGACGACGATGTCGGCGCCAAGCTTTCCTGGCGCTTCGATCAATCCGAGCGAGATCGGATTGGTGCTGACGACGAACAAGCCTTTAACGTCGTGAATGATCGGTGCAATCGCGGCGAGATCCTCGACGCAGCCAAAGAAGTTCGGCGATTGCACGAGCACGGCTGCCGTCTCCGAAGTTAAGGCTTCCTTCAGAGCGGCCAGGTCGGTCACGCCATTCGCATAGCCGACTTCGGCGATATCGAGGTTGAGGCCGTGAGCCATGGTGCGGACCATCTCGCGGGCTTCCGGATGAACCGTGCGGGAGATGATGAGCTGCTTGCGCTTTGTTGCGCCAGCGGCGAGAGCACCAGCTTCCGACAATGCCGTTACGCCGTCATACATGCTTGCATTCGCGACGGCCATCCCTGTCAATTCGCAGATATAGGATTGAAATTCGAAGATCGCCTGCAGCTCTCCTTGGCTGATTTCCGGCTGATATGGCGTATACGCGGTATAGAATTCGGAGCGTGAAATCATATGGTTAATGACGACGGGAAGATGATGGTCATAGATGCCTGCACCGAGGAAGCTGGTATAGCTGTCGGTATCCGCGTTGCGGCCGGCCAATTCCTTCATGTGTCCCAGCAGCGAGAATTCGTCGAGCGAGGAAGACATCGGCAGTACGCCTCTATAGCGGATCTCCTCCGGGATATCCCGGAATAGCTCTTCGGTGGATGGAACGCCGATCGTCGCGAGCATATCGGCTTGGTCCTGCTCGGTCATGGGGATGTAGCGGTGTAGATTCGTCAATCGGCTCACTCCTTCGGGGATCTTCTGTAGAATGGGGCTTTCACGACTTCGGCTTTCAGGCGCTTGCCGCGGATTTCGACTTCAAGCTCGGTCCCGAGCTCCGCGAACTGGGCTTCGATCAAAGCGAGTCCAAGATTCCGCTTCAGCGTAGGGGACTGGGTTCCGGTCGTAACCTCGCCGATATGTTGACCCTGCGCGTAGACGGCATAGTGGCAGCGCGGGATGCCGCGGTCAATCATTTCAATCCCGACGAGCTTGCGCGGAACGCCATCCGCCTTCTGCTTCAGCAGCGCTTCGCGGCCGATGAAGCTGCCTTTGTCCAGCTTGACGAAGAAGCCTAAGCCGGCTTCAAGCGGCGATATCGTATGCGACAGCTCTTGGCCGTACAGCGGCAGCCGGGCTTCGAACCGAAGCGTATCGCGTGCGCCAAGTCCGGCCGGTACGAGTCCATGCGCTTCGCCAACCTCGAACAGGGCATTCCATACCTGCTGCGCCGCTTCGGCAGGCACGTATATTTCGAAGCCGTCTTCGCCGGTGTAACCGGTCCGCGATACGAGCGCCGCAGCGCCGCCGACGGAAACGTCCGCGGCAAAATGAAACGGAGCCAGCGTGCCGCAATCGAATGATTCCGCAGCCAAGGCCATGATTGCCGCTGCATGAGGGCCTTGAAGCGCGAGCAGGGCGAGCTCATCGGATTTATTTTCAAGAGTTACGTCGCCGATCAGATGCTCGCGCATCCATTCGAAATCTTTGTCGATATTGGCCGCATTCACGACGACCATGTATTGGTCGGCCGTAATCCGGTATACGAGCAGGTCGTCAACGACGCCGCCGCTTGGGTCGCACATGAGCGTATACTGCGCCTGTCCGTCGCGGAGCTTAGCGACATCGTTCGTGGTCAGCTGCTGCAGGAACGCTTCGGAGAAATGGCCTGTGACCATGAATTCTCCCATGTGAGAGACATCGAACAGGCCGGCCTGCGTGCGAACGGCGTCGTGCTCCTTCTGAATACCAGAGAATTGGACGGGAAGCTCCCATCCGCCGAAGTCGATGCATCGCGCGCCGGGGTAATTGGCATAAAGCGGGTAGAGCGGTGTTCGCTTAAGTTCGCTCGTCAATGGATGGACCTCCCTTGAGTTCGTCATAATCGATAACACAAAAAAGGACAGCAGCAAAAAGGCCAACGTTCGCAGCATGGCAGCTGCTTTGCGTGTTCTCTTTGCTCTGTCCTTTGTACCTGAGAGTTGCCCCGAACGTCATGCTGCGTCCAGGTTTCCCCTTGGGTGACGACGCGGAGGCGATCAGCATCCCGTTACGTTCTCTCCAGAGGTGCGTCCGATAAAGGTCCTTTTGCCTGAGAGATTCACCTTTGATCAGGTTTACTCCTTCGGCGCCGCCGGCTGTTCCATATGGCGATCTCTCCCGTTACCATCATCCGCATATTCGGTTGTCATAAATAACTTATACATGACATAAGTTAATGATGTCAACAAATTCCACGTCTTAATCAAAATTTTATGTTATGTATATTGACACCATATTCTCATATCCGGTAAGCTAAGCGTGTTATACGGAATAAGCGGATGATGATGGTAGGGAGAGACTCGGCGCTGCAAGCAGCACCTGCCGGGCGCCGAAGGAGCAAGTCAGCGGCCAGCCAGCCGGCTGATTAATCTCTCAGGTATAAGGAACCGCCATCTGACGCGACTCTGGAGAGAGCAAACAGCCACCAAAGGGGTAATGGCGGTCATTCTGACCGCTTAAACTCTCAGGTACCAAGGACAGGGAATTCGGCAGTACGCCGATTCTCTGTCTTTTTTTGTCCATTTATCCGCCTAGGTCGTTGGCGAGCGCTATATGCCATCCAACGCACGGGCGAAATAAGCAATTGGACGGCTGACGAACCGAGCTATCTTTGCAGCAATTACCCAAAATCGAACCAAACGAGAGGATGCTGAACATGAGCGAAGTAAAAGCGGGATTAGGCTATTCGGAGGAGCATGAGTGGGCGGCGGCTGGCGGCGGCAGCCTGGTTAGAATCGGCATTACCGATTTTGCGCAAAACCTGCTTGGCGATATCGTGTTCGTGGAGTTTCCTGAAGCCGGCGCTGCGCTTGAAGCCAATCAGCCGATGGGCACCATCGAATCGGTCAAAACGGTATCCGACCTGTTCAGTCCCCTTACGGGCAAAGTAACCCAAGTGAACGAGGCGCTGCTGGACGCGCCGGAGCTCGTGAACTCGGATCCGTACGGAGAAGGCTGGATTGTCGAAGTCGAAGTGGACGGAGATGCCGCGGAAGCCGTGAAGGAGCTGCTCAGCGCCGAGCAGTACGAGGCTTTCATTTCAGCGAAGTAAGGCAGAACTTTCAAGAAATTAAGGCGATGATGTGCGCGGCCGCAGGCTAAATACCGTTTGCGAGGAAGCGAAATGCCCAAACATCTTCGAGTGCAGGAGCCAGCACGGCTACCTTCATGATTCTGGGCAATATATGCACGAGAGCTTTGAATTCGCTGGGCTGAAAGAAGCGGGACTTGCGCTTCGTTTCTCGCATGTCGAAGCGGGACCGCTTGTACGCAGCTCGTATGAGCAGGCTGAGCATGCGAAGGCTGCGGCAGGAACGGGAAGACTCGTATAGGAGGCTTATCATGCGCTTTAAAGACGTGTTCTCCATCATTGGACCTGTTATGGTCGGTCCCTCCAGCTCGCATACCGCCGGCGCGGTGCGCATCGGCCGTGCTGCCCGGCAGCTGCTTGGCACAGCGCCGGAGCAGGCCGTCATTACACTCTACGGTTCCTTCGCGGAGACGTATGCCGGCCATGGAACGGACCTGGCGCTTATCGCAGGCTTGCTTGATTTCGATACAGATGACGAACGGATTCCAGAAGCGTTCGCGGAAGCGGAGCGAGCGGGGCTGCAGATTCAGCTTCGGCGAGGCTCGGGCTTAAAGCCGCATCCCAACTATGTCGAAATTGCGGTAAGCGGCAGGGGAGCAGCCATCGAAGTGGGCGGCGCTTCAATCGGCGGCGGCAACATCGAGATCCATGCCATCAACGGCTTTGATGCAGGCTTTACGGGCTATTATCCGACGCTTGTCATTTCGCATGACGATGAGATTGGCGTGCTTGCATCCATAACGGGAACGGTAAGCAGCGCCGGAATGAATATCAGCGCGATGCATGTCGACCGCAAAGCGAGAAGCGGGGCGGCGATATCTGTCTTGGAATGCGACCGGAAACCGGACCCGCAATTGCTCGCCGCGATTGCCGGCCTGCCTCATGTCGGCTTGGTGTCCATAATCGATTTGAACTAGAGGGGCTGTTGCTATGCGTTTTCGTACGCTGAAGGAATTATCGGCAGTTTGCGAGAAGGAATCGCTGACGCTCGGCGAGCTTATGCTGGCCGAGCAGGCGAAAGAGACGGGCGGTTCGCCAGAGCTTATCTTTCGGCAGATGGCGAGCTATTACAAGGTCATGAAGGATGCCGTCCGCAAAGGACTCGAGGAAGGCGTCTCGTCGCGAAGCGGGCTCGTTGGCGGGGACGGCCGCAAGATGAACGCGTATACTGCGCTTGGTGAATCATCCGTTGGGGATTGGTCAGGCAAGGCGATGGCGTATGCGCTCGCGGTATCGGAGATCAATGCCTCGATGGGACGCATCGTAGCTACGCCGACTGCCGGCTCCTGCGGTATTATACCGGGGGTATTCGTCAGCTCGCAGGAACGGTTCGGCTGGGAGGACGAGCGGCTTGTGCACGGGTTGTTCGCCGCTGGCGCCATTGGTTACGTCATCGCGAACAATTCGTTCATCTCCGGCGCGGAGGGCGGCTGCCAGGCGGAGGTCGGCTCTGCGATCGGCATGGCGGCAGGGGCGCTGGTCGAGCTTCGCGGCGGCAGTCCCGAGCAGGCGGTCCATGCGGTAGGTCTTGCGCTCAAGAACACGCTGGGCCTGATTTGCGATCCCGTCGCAGGTCTTGTCGAGGTTCCCTGCATCGTCCGCAACGGCTTAGGCGCTGTTAACGCGCTGGCTGCGGCGGATATGGCGCTTGCCGGCGTCCGCAGCGTCATTCCGGCGGACGAAGTGATCGGCGTGATGCTGGAGGTTGGCTCCCGAATGCCGGGCGAGCATCGCGAGACCGCGCTCGGCGGCTTGGCACAGACGCCGACCGGACGCAAGCTGACGGAGCAGATGAAGGCGGCGAGGCCGCCGTCCCTATAGCGGACAAGGAGGGAGTTAAAGGGCGCATGAACAACTACGATATCGTCATTCTAGGCGGTGGTCCTGGAGGCTATGTGGCCGCGATTCGGGCAGCCCAGCTCGGCAAGCGGGCCGCGCTTGTGGAGAAGGACAAGCTTGACGGCACCTGCCTGCATAAGGGCTGCATGCCGAGCAAGACGCTGCTGCGAAGCGCGGATTCACTGGCGCTGGGGATGTGACGCTCATGTGGAGGTTCATCCATACGGGAAGCCGCTCTCCAGCAGAGAATATGGCTATCGACGAAGCGATCCTTACCGCCCATCAAGAGGGACTTGTTCCGCCGACGGTCCGATTCTACGGCTGGAACCCGGGGACGTTATCGATTGGGTATTTCCAGCAGGCGGACAAGGAAATCGATTTCGAAGCCTTGCGCGGATACGGACTTGGCTTCGTGCGGCGGGCTACCGGCGGACGCGCCGTCCTGCACGATCAGGAGTTGACGTACAGCATCGTCGTCTCCGAGCACTACCCGGGCATCCCGGCAAGCGTTGCGGAAGCCTACCGCGTACTGAGCATGGGGCTGCTGTTCGGCTTCCGCAAGCTGGGACTCGCTGCGAAGATGACGGGCTTGGATGAGGAAGCACCACCCCAAGCGGAGAGCTCTTTGCAGCGAGCGGCGCTGTCCGCGGCCTGCTTTGACGCGCCGTCCAAATACGAGCTTGTCGTCGAAGGCCGCAAAATCGCCGGAAGCGCGCAAATGCGCGCTAAAGGCGTGATTCTGCAGCATGGCTCTATTCTATTGGAGCTCGATACGGATAAGCTGTTCGCGGTTCTTCGGTTCGCCGATCCGGAGGCAAAGGCGCGTATGCAGCGAGTCTTCGGCCGCAAGGCGGCGGCGATCAACGCCTGCCTCCGGCAGAAGGGCGGGCAGCCCGCAACGATGGAGATGCTTGAGAACGCGTTCCGCGCGGGCTTCGAGGAAGGGCTCGGCGCCGAGCTTGCCGCAAGCGAGCTCACCGCGTACGAGCTCGCGCTGGCAGAACGTCTCGCGAGGGAGAAATATGCCGCCGACAGCTGGAATTTGCGCAGATAGGCAATATCGCTTCAAAACAGAAAGCAAGGCGTACCGATTCGGCGCACCGTGCTTTCTGTTTTTATCACAGGTTAATAATTTATTCCTATGGTGCATGTCACAAAATCGCGGCCATTCTCGTTTCATAAACAGAGCGATAGCTATAGAGCTGTCCATAAAGCGTATTAGGATGAGAATGGAAGTGGAAGTATGCAGGAGTTGTACACGCAATATAAGCCGCTGCTGTTTAAGCTCGCGTACCAGCTGACCGGATCGGTGACCGATGCGGAGGATGCCGTGCAGGATGTTTTTCTCAAAGTATTCGACGTCCCGCCGGAGAAGCTGACGCAGCCAAAAGCTTATCTATGCAAAATGGTCACGAATCGCTGCCGCGATTTGCACAAAGCGGCACGTAAGAAGCGGGAGCATTATTTCGGTGAATGGCTGCCGGAGCCCTTCCTGACCGAGGAAGGAGACGAGATGGAAGAGGTCGTTCGCGACGATCTGTTGTCGTATGCGATGCTGGTGCTGCTTGAACGGCTGACGCCGACAGAGCGAACTGTCTTCGTCCTCCGCGAGGCACTGGGCTTCGAATTTCAAGAAATCGCCGAGCTGAGCGGGAAGAGCGACGCGAACTGCCGTAAGCTGCTCAGCCGAGCGCGCGCCAAGATGGGGATCGAACCCGAGGAACCTATTCGTCCGGAAGCGGGTAATCAGGAGTGGGTGAATGGCTTCATGACCGCGCTCAAACAGGGCGACATGAATCGCATCTTAGCGCTGCTGGATCAGAATGTGGTGCTGATCTCCGACGGGGGAGGCAAGGTGTCCGCGACGGTTAATCCGATCTACACCCGGGAACGCGTGATGCGTTTCTTGTCCGGTCTGATCCGTAAAGCTGGCATAAACGGCGGGAGCATGGGAATCGACGTCGTTGACATCAACGGACAGCGGGCGATCGTCCTGCGTTCGGCCGAAGGCATTCATACGGTGGTGATGCTGCGTGTCGAGGCGGATGTCGCTACGCGGCTCTACTTCGTCCGCAACCCCGACAAGCTGATGCACGTGGGAGCATAAGCTGCGATCAACAGGGCTTAACAGGGCCTACTAAAGGAAGTAGAGGTACGTCCTGTTTACGCTCGCTGCGGCTCGGCCACCGAGCAGACATTCCCAGATGGATTCGCAGCTTGACAGCCGGATCGTGATGAACGTAAACTTCTAGCATGAATAGTTAAAGGATTAACTATTCGGTGGAGGTTATCAAGCTTGGAGAAATGGGATCTAATCGATCAATCGATTTTGCCGGTCAATGTATTTCTGACCCTTTATAAAACGAACCATCATCTCGTCCAGCAGCTGGAGGAGCAGCTTGGAAAGTTCGGGCTGACGTTAGGGCGATGGTGCGTGCTTGTGGCGCTCCATGCAAGCGGACGGGCAATGGTTCCTTCCGAGCTGAGCGACGATCTTGCGGTGACGAGGGCGAACATCAGCAATTTATTGAACGTCCTGGAGCAAGCGGGCCGCATCCGCAGAGATTTCGATCCTGCCAACAGGCGAAGAATTCTGGTCCGTTTAACGCCGGAGGGTCAGGAGCTCATCCATCAGGTATGGCCTGTCTACGAGCAGACGGTTGCCGACAACCTGGGGAACAAGCTGACGCCGGAGGAGCAGGAGCAGCTCAAGCTGCTGCTGAACAAATTGTTCTAGCAGCTGCATCGCATGAAACAACAGAGCACAGAACCCGATCGCTGCATTCGCAGTTGATCGGGTTCTGTGGTTTAGGATGCACAAGCGACGCAGCCGTTCAGTTTCGATGTCCGGATATGAACAGATGCTGAATGCTTTCTTCGATGGCGCGTTCTTCTCGGCGCCGCTCAGCTCCATCATCTCTTGAAGAATTCCAAGGACACATTCCGTGACAGGAGCATGTACATAATAAGTATGGAGCTGGAAATGATACCTATCAATGTGATGCCGTGCCTATCAGCAGACGCCGGAGGCGCTTCAATTCTTAATGCCCCTAATGCTAAGCGGCCTGTGCCAAATGCATGGAGAAAGGAGGCGGGACGATGCAGGAGTTGTACGAGCAGTATAAGGGATTGCTGTTTAATCTCGCGTATCAGCTAACCGGGTCGGTAACCGATGCGGAGGATGCCGTACAGGACGTGTTTATCAAAATATACGACGTGCCGCCGGAGAAGCTCGCGCAGCCGAAGGCTTACCTGTGCAAGATGGTCACGAACCGCTGCCGGGATCTGCACAAGACGGCCCGCAGGAAGCGGGAGCAATATTTCGGGGAATGGCTGCCGGAGCCCTTCCTGAGTTCAGGGCAGGATGCGATGGAAGAGGTCGTGCAGGACGATCTGCTGTCGTATGCAATGCTCGTACTGCTGGAGAGGCTGTCTCCTGCGGAACGGACCGTATTCGTGCTTCGAGAAGCGCTTGGGTTCGAGTTTCAAGAAATCGCCGAGCAGATCGAGAAAAGCGAAGTGAACTGCCGCAAGCTGCTCAGCCGGGCAAGAGGGAAAATGGGCATCGACGCGGAGGAGCTTATCCGCCCGGAAGCGGCCGGCGAGGCATGGATTCATGAATTCATGAACGCGCTCAAGCAAGGTAATCTGAACCAGATTCTGACGATGCTGGATCAGGATGTGGTCCTTGTATCCGACGGAGGCGGCAAGGTAACGGCGGCAGCCCAGCCGATCGCGACGCGCGAGCTTGTTGCGCAGTTTTTGCTTGGCCCGCTGCGCGCAGCTGCCTCGCTTGAAGGGGCATCGATTGAAGTCGTGCATATGAATGAACAACCGGCTATCGTTATACGCACGCGTGAAGGGATTAACACGGTGGCGATGGTCCATGTCGAAGGCGAAGTCATCCGAAATCTGTATGTGGTTCGGAATCCAGATAAGCTGCAGCATGTCAGCGGCAGATAGCCGCCGGCTGAATACGGTCGGCGGCAGGGCGGGCGCACTGACAAGCGGTGCGTCTTTTTGTTGTTATGCGCGCGTTCAGGTTAATCGAATGTGCCTTAATTTGTCTGGGTTTGCGACAATATAAATTTGCTGTATGAGCAGGGTGAGGGGGTCCCATTCCAGGCAGACGACGCCCATCGGCGCGCCTTCCTGTGTAATCAATATGCCTTGGCGTCCATTGACCGTAACCTGTTTAGCCCTGGATGCAGGGAATTGAGCCGTCGTTATGCCATGCAGCACACAGCTTACGTTTGTTTTGCCCGTTATCGGCTGGGCGACCACGGAAACTTTGCCGCCGCCGTCCGCGATCAATACGACATCGTCGGCCATAAGCTCCTCGATGGATCCCATGTCTGCGTTCGACAGAGCTGTAATGAGTCGATTGACCGCTTCCACGAAGATGAAGCCCTTCTTCGGCACCGATCTTAATTCGTTCAGACAGTGATTGATCGTTTTCTTCGTGAGCTCCGCAGTCATGGCATGAATGTGAGCATGAAGCAGCTCGTGATGACTTTGGAGCACATGTCGAACCGTCAGCTCGGCATCTGCGCTAGAGCCGAGCATACGGTGGGCGATGGATAATAAATGCGGCTTGTAGATTTGCGTTAATGCATTGAATTTGTCGGACGGGTCGCTTACGTTCATAGACATTCAAGCTTCCCCCTTTCTTCGGGCTGTCCAGATCGTCCTCCTCTCGGGAGTAAACGGTTAGCAATATTGGGTTGACATCCATAAAACGAGATCGGCGTCCTACGTGTGACAAGGAAGGATTGCCGCGCTTTCATGTCCCGAATATGAAGAAGAACCCTGTTCAGGGTTCTTCCGTCAGCATACCGCCCTTATTTGGTATTCTTCTTCGTTCGCATTTCCTTTGGCATGAGCGTCATCATTTTGCGGGGCACGCGCACAATGGTATCCTTCCAGTCGGCCAAGACGATAGGCGCGAGCGGGGACATATAATGAACGGTGAATGAACGAATCGATACCAGGTGGACAAGCAGCACGAATACGCCGCACATCAGGCCGTATAAGCCCATCACGCCGGCCAGCAGCATGAATACGAATTGGACGATCCGCTGCGCGATTCCGAAGCCGTACGATGGGGAGATATAGTTGGAAATCGCGGTTAAGGAGACGACGATGACCATGGCGGCCGAAACAAGCCCGGCTTCTACCGACGCTTGGCCGATGACGAGTGCACCGACTATGGAGATGGCCTGGCCTGCGATGCGGGGCATCCGCAGTCCGGCCTCCCGCAGTATTTCGAAGGTGACGGTCATTATGATGGCTTCGATGACGGCAGGGAACGGTACTTCCTCCCGCTGGGCAGCCAAGCTGATCAGCAAAGGCGTCGGAAGCAGCTCTTGATGGTAGCTGACAACGGCAATATAAAGCGACGGCACGAAGATCGACAAGACAAACGATAACATGCGCAGCCATCTCAGCAGAGTCGCGATGTCCGCGCGCTGGTAATAGTCCTCGGGCGACGAGAACAACTGAAAGAAAGTGATGGGACCGGTAAGCGCCATAGGCGTGCCGTCAATGAGTACGGCTGTGCTGCCCTCCAGCATCTTGGCAACGATGACATCGGGACGTTCCGTGCTGATGAGCTGCGGGAACGGGGAACGGGTCTGGTCTTGAATCCATTCCTCGATGTAAGAGCTCTCTAGAATGCTGTCGGTTTGAATGGCAGTCAGCCGCTCTCGGAACTCGGCCACAATGCTGTCGTTCGCGATGTTCCTGAGGTAAGCCAGCTGCACGACCGTGCTTGTTTGCGAGCCGATGGTAAAGGTCTCGAACATCAAGTCGGGGCTTTTCAAGCGCTTGCGGATGAGCGCCATATTCAGCTGAACGTTCTCGACAAAGCCGTCCCGCGGCCCGCGGATCGCGGATTCCGACTTGGGCTCCGTAATGCTGCGATAATCCTGCTTGGCGACATCAAAGCTAAGGAACGCGGCTTGTTTTGGCGTGATGAGCAGACAATTTCCGGAGAGAAGCTCTTTGATGCCCTCCGCGGCATCGGATACCAGCGTCCTGTTTACTAACGGAATTATGCCGGTCAGCCAGTCGGCATTGATTTCGCCCGTATGCTGCCTGCTGCTGCTCTCTATCAGCGGCTTCAAAATCATCTCGTCTATAGTGGTCGATGTGGTAATGGAGCTGATAAATAAGCAGTAGATCGTATTGTCCGCATGCAGGGGAAGCGAACGGCATATGAAATCGCAGGAATGTCCGAAGCGCTTGGCAATGTCTGCGACGATTTGCGTACCTGGGTCCATCACGCCTAGGCGCTCCTTTCTGCAAGCAGCAAGCGCTTGTTTACTTTAGGGAGGGCTGATTTCACTGCCCTTCTCCTATTTTTAATGACGTATGCGGCTGTACGGTGTTCTTCTTCTGAATCCAGGCGCAGACGATCAGCAGGAGGGGGAAGACGATGCCGAACAGACAGTAGTAAGCCAACAAGTAGCTTTTCACCCATTCAATGTTCTGGACGATGTTCTGGAAGGAGAGCGAGTAGGCGACAATGACCCAAACAAGCGGAATCGCCACGGTCGTTCGCTTCTTAATCTGAAACAACTGGCAGATCGCCAGCACCGCGCAATAGAAGACGATGCTTAGCTTGAGGCATACGATTAAGAGAATGTTTACGGCCAGTATCGATTCCAGATGCTCCAGAAATCCTGTGAATTGAAGCTCCCGGAACATGATAAAAACAGGGTAAATGAGATGCGAGCTGCGGTTCACCCCGAGCACGCCGATGATGATCAGCATGGTTCCGATCAATACGAGTCCGGGCGCCAGAATGCCGAGTAAATATGCCGTCTTCAGCCGGCTTTTTACGAAGGGGAACAACATCATGAAGGACACGGTTTCCATGAACGGAAACCCTAGTACGTACCTGGTTTCAACGAGCGTGCGCCACATGTGCAGCTCATCCGGACTTCTGAAATTATGCCAGTCCCACCCCGTTGCAAGGCCGGAGACGACGGGAATCCAATACACGATTTGGATATAGGGCATGAGCAGCTCCGTTACCATGGCGATGGAGGAGATGCCTTTGACGACGGCATAACAGCAGGAGGTGAGCAGCAAGAGATTGAAGATCGCCACAGGCGTCTTCGGCATCATGTTGATTTGCATGAAATCGGCTAGGTTGCGCGTGACCCATGAAGCGATTTGGATGAAGAACACGATGTAACAGAGGGATACGACGCCTCCGGCCCATTTGCCAAGGACCTGCTTCGCGATTTCGACGAGGCTCTTCCCGGGGTAGAGGCTGGATAAATAAAGCCACAGCAGCGCCAGCGCGAGCCCGTAAACCAATGCCCATATGAAGACGAGCCAGGAATATTCCTTCGCGTCCTTCACTAATTGTCCAGGCAGCAGAATCCACGTCGTTCCTGCCGTGAAATAGAACGTCATGACGAACAATTACCACGCGCTCAGGCGTGATGTCTCCAACCAGATTACCTTCTCTCCGTGGAATAGGTATGGCTTGCGTTGCCAATGATCATCATCTTAGATTCTACTCAGAAGGTCACCTTTGTACGCGTCCAGTTCGGATCGGGCTTCCCGGCCTCATCCTGAATGCCGAGCAGATCCCATTTCTTCGTTCTCGCTAATTGAACGAGCGCCTCTGCGCGCTTGGCGAACACGCGATTAAAGGCGGTTTCGAATTCATGCAGCGTGACGGATGAGAGCGGCTGCGCCTGCTGATTATTCGTCACTCGTAATTGTACCGACACACTGACGTGAAGTCCGGTCCGAGGATTCAATGTCCGTTTTACCTTCACATGCCTGATCTCCAGGGCAACGTCTTGCCCGTTCACGGTCAAGGTTTCGATGTAGTTTCCAAGCTGCTGATTCAAGAGAAAATAAAGCTCCTTGGTCCCAATGTCGATTTTGCCGACCATCACGTCATGGAGAAAGACGGCACCCCCGATGAATGCAATGGCTTGTTTATTAACGTTGGCTTCTTCGAGCCGATCGGTGTTGTCCGCGGATGTCCTGGACGTATAGTGAATCAAGGGGATGACGATCGGGGTCTCGTGGTCGACTCGTTTCGCCATGTCTTTCATGCGAATGGGCTCAAATCCGGATACGAATCCGCGGCCGCTCTGATCCGTCAGGGAACGAATGAACCTGCCCGGCATCCGCTCAAGCGGAGTGAAGCTGTTCATCACGACGGAGAGCGGGGAATCGGACACCAACAAGATGACATTCGTTCTTCGCTCCGGGCTGAATTCATAGAAATTAATCAGGTCCATGATGCCCTGCCGCGCATAGCGTTCGGACACGATTAAGGACTGCATATGCGGCATGAACAGGAGCCGAGGCATCAGCATACGCGCGTTGTCCGAGAGCTTGCCGATGTTATTGCTCTGGAAGCGAAACGTATATATGGCAGCCTTGGCGCCGCTTTGTTTATTCGACAACGCGCTTGGGTTAATCACTTGATAATAGGCGGTAATGATCTTGGTCTTCGGATCCTTATCCGTTGCGCCTAAGTTGACGATGGCCAGCTGATTGATTTCCTTCATATCCCAACATCCCGTGCACAGCAAGAGGAGCGCTATAATGATGCCGAGCTTCATGTTGCCTTCATCCTTTATTCGCCTTGGTGTTCGTTCTGTTCGCAGAGAGGGCCGTGGTTTTTATTCTGTATGCCCATCTTGCAGAGGCTTCATACTCCGCGGAAGCTAGGGGGAGATAGCCCCTGGCACCGTATAGTTAACGCCGTGAACGAAAGGGCCAAGGCTAAATCCAGCTAGAAGAAATTACATGTAAGCGTTTTATTCGAAGTTGGTTGCTTGCTATTGTCAAACCGGATGCGAGGGTTTATACTGAACACAAGTTCATATGGTATCGATTTCAGAAAACGATATCATCGAACAAATCGTATTTTGAAAACGTGCATCATCCAAATCTGGTATCGATACCAGATTTTTGATTGAACGTCATCAGGAGGTGCAGAGTTTTCGGCCGGATTCTATTAATCGGGTTTGTTCAGGGAATACTCAGGTAAAGACGGCAACGAATGTGAAGAACGGAATGCTTTATTCAACTTAATTCGAATCCAGTATTGGGGGAACACTGCATGAAACTCAAAGCCTTATCCGGAACGCTGCTAGCCCTATCCTTTATGCTTGTCGTGACTGCTTGCGGTCAAAGCAAAACAAACAATTCCGGTGGAAATGAAAGCGCTGCAGGACAAAAGGTGACGTTGAAAATGTGGTATTGGAACGGTGCAATATCGGATTCGACGATTGAAGCTGCCAAGAAGCAGTTTCCGAACATCGATCTGAAGGCAGAGAAGCTTCCTTCCGGAGGCGACTACTTGACCAAGCTGAAAACGACGATTACCGGGGGCGGAGACGGCCCCGATATTGTAGCCATGGACAGCTGGATCTCGTCCATGCTTGCTTATAAAGACAAATTCGCAAACCTTTACGATCAAGGCGCTCGCGATGTTCAGCCCAAGTACCTGGACTGGAAATGGAAGATGGCAGCGACTAGCGACGATAAATACGTGATCGGGCTGCCGATCGACGTTGCTCCGGTCGTGCTCTACTACCGCAGCGACTTGTTCGCAAAAGCCGGCGTGCCGAGCACACCCGATGCGATCAAAGCACAGGTGAAGACATGGGATGATTATTTCAACCTGCTGAAGAAAGTCAAAGATGCGACAGGAACGCAGTCGGGAACGATCGTGGATATTTTCAGAAGCTTGATCGGCCAGAACAGCACCGGGTTATTTGATCAAGACGGTAAGTTCATTGGCGACCAAGCCCCAATTAAATCCGCTTGGGATGCTTCGGTGAAGGCGTACCAAGCAGGCCTGACATTCCCGTTCTCCAATGATTCCGAGAAGAACGCGGCGATGAACAACAATAAGGTTTCTTCGTTTACCGGCGCATCCTGGGCTGTCGGCGACTTGATCGGCGCCGCTCCGGATACGAAAGGCAAATGGAACATTGCTTATCCGCCGGGCGGCGTAGGCAACCAAGGCGGCTCCTTCATGGGCGTGCTGAAATCCTCGGAGCATCAGAAGGAAGCCTATGAAGTGATCAAGTTCCTCGTAAGCCCAGAGAATTTGATGGTCGGCTACAAGGAATTCGGCAACTATCCGTCCACGCCTGAGATCTACACGAAGCCTGATATGGTGAACAAGAATGAATTCTTCGGCGGCCAAGATCTGAGCCCTGTATTCGCCGATGCGGCCAAAGACGTCAAAGTCGCTCATACGGATGCAAGAGATGACATGGTGCTGAACGTACTCGTCGAGTCGCTTGGCTTCGTCGATACGAAGAAAGCAGATCCGGAGAAAGCCTGGACGGACGCGCAGGAGAAAATCAAGCGTCAGCTTTCGCACTAAGCGCAGGCCGGAAGCCGGGAAACAAATCAAAGATGAGGCAGGCAAGGATAATGGAAGCCTGCCTCATCGAATTCGTGGAGGAGCAGCATGGGAGGCTTATTAAAAGACATTTACAAGAGCAGAACGCTATATCTGTTTATTTCTCCTTTCTATATCTTGTTCCTGATCTTCTCTGTATTTCCAATCTTCTTCTCGATCTATCTATCCGTTCATAAGTGGGACGGAATCGGGGAGATGCAGTCGGTAGGGTTCAGCAACTTTGTGTACATGTTCAACGATCCAACGTTCTGGCAGGCCTTAATCAACAATATTGCCCTGTGGCTGTTGTCTAACGGCCCGATGCTCGTCTGCTCGCTCATTGTCGCTTTCGTTATCAATCTGTCGATCGTGAAATTCAAAGGTTTTTTTAGAATCGCGTACTTTCTTCCGAATATTACGGCGATGGTCGCCGTTGTTATTATTTTCCAATCGATGTTTGGCAATGAATACGGACTGATCAATTACGTGCTCGAGAATCTTGGCCTGAGCAAAATCGCATGGTTCAACTCCAGCGCAGGGGTTCGGGTGGTGATCGCGGCCATGATCAGTTGGAGATATATGGGCTATAACGCCATTATTTATTTGTCCGGCTTGCAGCGCATTCCCAAAGACTTATATGAAGCTGCCCATCTGGACGGCGCAACGACGCTCCAAACGTTTACGAAAATAACGATTCCGATGCTGAGACCGATTATCTTATTCTCCGTGATGATGTCTACCATCGGCGGATTTCAAATTTTCACGGAGCCGCAAGTATTGGCAGGCAATCAATCGCCCTATCCGGGCTCGGATACCATTGTCCTCTATATGTTCCGGGAAGGCTTTAACTATCAGAACTACGGCTATGCAGCGGCTGTATCGTGGGTACTGTTTATCATTATTGGCATCATATCCGTATTAAACTGGAAGCTCTTCAACAGATCGGACGATTAAGGAGCATAGATAAGATGACTTCAAAAAAAATAGTCGTGCATGCGTTTTTGCTGGCGGGTGTTCTATTGTCCATATTCCCGTTTTACTGGCTCGTTGTCATGTCGACGAATGAGACGAGCGCCATCTTTGCGTTTCCGCCCAAGCTGACCTTCGGTACGTATTTTATTACGAACTATCAGCATGTCATGGAGAATATCAACTTTACGCGCTCCTTCTTCAATACCCTGTTTATCGCGGTGACGAGCAGCGTGCTTCAGTTGTTTTTCAATTCATTAACGGGGTTTACGTTTGCGAAGTTTAAATTCCCAGGCTCCAAGGTGCTCTTCTACTTAATGATCGCTACGATGATGATTCCAGCGCAGATGCTGCTCGTGCCGCAGTTTATCATCATTAAAGAGATGGGATGGCTCGGCAGCTATAAGGCGCTGATCGTACCGGGCATGGCCAGCGCATTCGGGATCTTCTGGATGAGGCAGTACGCGCTTGCAATCCACGACGACATGCTCGAGGCGGCCACGATCGACGGCTGCAACAAATTCGGCTTGTATTGGCGAATCGCGCTGCCAATTCTTAGACCCGCGCTGGCGTTTCTGGCGATTACGATCTTCATGGGGGTATGGGAAGATTACTTATGGCCGTTAATTATTCTGACGGACACGTCCAAATTCACACTTACGCTGGCGCTGCAGCAGCTCAAGTCCGCGCATACGGCCGACTATTCCATGGTTATGACTGGCACCCTGCTTGCGACTGTTCCGCTCATTATCTTCTTCTTATTGGTGAGCCGGCAGTTTATTGCAGGCATCATGGAAGGTGCAGTTAAGAGCTAGTGCTAGACGCAGCAATCGATCCTTAGAAAACAAAGGCAGGATGATAATCATGGCGCCCAAAATCAAGGATGTCGCAAAGCACGCCGGCGTGTCCGTAACGACGGTGTCGCGCGTATTGAACGGCGAGAAGTACGTCAAAGACGATCTCAAGGAACGAGTGAAACGCGCGATCGATGAGCTGGGCTATTCACCGAGCCATATCGCAAGAAGCCTAGTGCTGAAGAAAACGAATCTGATCGGCGTCATTGTGCCCGATATTACGTCGAGCTTCTATTCCACGATCTTGAGCACGATCGAGCGGACGGCCAGCCGCAACGACTATAACCTCATGGTCTGCAACATTCTGGAGGAGACCGATAAAGAGCTTAAATATTTGCAGGTGTTTAAGCAGATGCGCGTGGACGGCATCATTATTATGCATGAGAAGCTAAACGAGGAAATCCGCGAACTGATTCAGAGCTTGGATATTCCGTTCCTGTTCTCCAGCGTGAAACCGGCGGATCAGGAGTTTGTCTCCGTCATTATCGATGATTATGCTGCATCTTATGACGTTACCCGTCACTTGATCAGCCTTGGTCATACGCGAATCGGATTTATCGGCGGGGATATGAGAGACGTAACGTCCGGGCAGAACCGCTATCTCGGCTATCGCGATGCGCTGACCGATTGCGGGCTTGCGATCGTCAGCGATTATATCCGGTTCGGTGATTACAAGACGCAAAGCGGACATGCCCTCATGAAGGAAATCTTGGCGAATGAGACGCCGCCAACGGCCGTCTTCGCGGTGAGCGACGATATGGCGGTCGGGGCAATGAACTGCATTCATGACCATGGGCTGAAGGTGCCGGATGATGTATCCATTATTGGATTTGACGGAAGCCAGCTGACGGAGCAGGTCCGTCCGCGCTTGTCCTCCATGGAGCAGCCCATATTAGAAATGGGAGAGGTCACGGTCGAAACGCTGCTGGCGATGATCAAGGGCGATCCAAACAGGACGTTTACCGACGTGATCCTACAGCATAATCTTGTTGACCGGGACAGCTGCAAGGCTTATAACGGGCAACCCTAACATACTGGGATTGGAAGAGGGAGAGCAGCTTGGAAACAACATTCGACGCAGTTGTCATTGGTGACGCTAATATTGATCTTGTGGTGGTTGGGTGCGATGAGGTTCCCCAGCCGGGCCAGGAAGTTTTTGTCGATAACATGATGATGCACGTTGGCGGGGGGGCTGCTTTATTCGCGGTCTCTCTCGCGAAGCTCGGCCTGCAAGTGGCGTTTAACGGCGTTTTGGGAGACGACGGCAATGGCCGTTTTATTCGCGAACGCTTCGCCAAATATGGTATCGATACCACAATGATTAAGACGAGTACGGTTCATAATACCGGCGTTTCGATCGCGTTTAACCCCGATAAAGACCGATCCTTCATTACCTATGCAGGATCCAATCTGGAGCTGCAGGTAGACGAGCTCGATCTGGAGCCGATCACGCGGGGCCGGCATGTCCACGTAACAGGTTATAGAGGAAGACGTAATCATGAGACATATATGGCATTCGTGCAATCCTTGAAGGAAAAGGGGGTCACCTTGTCCTGCGACGTAGGCTGGGATGATTCGGGCGAATGGGACAGCTGCATCTTCGACTATATGCGCCATTTCGACGTGTTCTTAATGAACGAGACCGAGGCGCTTCATTATACAGGATCGGATGACGTCGAAGAGAGTCTTCGGTACATGTCCACGTATTGCAGCCATGTCGTTATCAAGCTGGGAGCGGATGGCGCCATTGCCATGAAAAACGGTGTGGTGACGCGTCAATCGGCTTATCGGGTGAAGGCGGTCGATACGACCGGTGCCGGAGATTCCTTCAATGCCGGTTATCTCTATGGTTATCTGTCGGGGATGGACGTCGTAACGAGCCTTCAATATGGAAACGTCTGCGGCGCGCTTTCCGTCGGTGCATACGGCGGAAGCACAGGCACACCGAATCTGGATGGTTTGAAAGCTTTTATCCTTCGGCATGAAGCAGAAGCGGCCGTATCCGATGCGGCGATGTAAGCGAAGAGAGGGTGGAGAACGATGACGATGATCTTGCCGGATTCCGTAACGGCCTTGCTCGAAGAATCGGAAACGACGCTGGCCGCTAATCCGAAGCTGCTCCGCATGTTCAAGAATTGCTATCCCAATACGCTGGAAACGACGACGAAGCTGCTGGCCGATCAGTCGGCCTATGTGATTACGGGCGACATTCCTGCCATGTGGCTGCGGGATTCAAGCGCCCAAATCCGGCATTACCTGCCCCTCGCCGCCGGCGACGTCCGGCTGCAGGACGTATTCACGGGCTTGATTCGCAGGCAAATCGCCTACATTCAAATCGATCCGTATGCCAACGCGTTCAACGAGGAAGCGAACGATAACCGGTACGATCAGGATTTGACCGAGCTTGATCCTTGGGTATGGGAACGCAAATACGAGATCGATTCGCTCTGTTACCCCATTCAGCTGGCGTATTTATTCTGGAAGGAGACGGGGAGAACGGATGCCTTCGATGCCGCCTTCCGCAGGGCCGTGGATACGATCATTTCGCTGTGGCGGACGGAGCAGCGGCATATGGAGCAATCGCCGTATCGGTTCGCCCGCGTCGATTGTCCGCCAAGCGATACGCTGCGTAACAACCGGATGGGCATGCCGGTGAACTACACGGGGATGACTTGGTCAGGCTTCCGGCCAAGCGACGATGCCTGTACGTTCGGCTACTTGATTCCTTCCAATATGTTCGCTGTCGTAGCGCTCCGTTACATCGAAGAGATCGCCCGCGACATATGGAACGATGCGGATTGCGCCGCGCAGGCTGCCGAGCTGCGGGAAGAGATTGATTACGGCATCCAGACCTATGGGACGTACCTGCATCCGAAATACGGCAGGATCTATGCCTATGAAACGGATGGTTTCGGCAATTACAACTTGATGGATGACGCGAACGTACCGAGCCTGCTGTCAATTCCTTACTTAGGCTATACGTCCGCCGATGATCCGATTTATCAGAACACGCGCAGCTTTGTGCTCAGCGCCGATAACCCGTATTACTTCGAAGGCACGCATGCCAAGGGCATCGGAAGTCCCCATACGCCGAAAGGCTATATTTGGCCGATCAGCCTAGCGATGCAGGCACTGACGTCGCAGGACGAAGCCGAGGTACGGGAAATCTTGACGATGCTGACGGAGACGGATGCGAATACAGGCTATATGCACGAAGGCTTCGATAAAGACGACCCCGAACGCTTTACGCGTCCTTGGTTCGCTTGGGCGAATAGTTTATTCGGTGAATTGATCCATGGACTGATGAGAAACGGGCATAAGGAGTGGGTTTGATGATTCAGATCGACAAATACTGGGAAGACCTGAACGTTCTTCAGGTCAATAGGCAGTCGCCTCGTGCTTATTATATTCCTTATGCGGACGAGCAATCGGCGAAATCCGGGAAGCGGGGACAATCCCCCTATTATCAAACCTTGAACGGCAGCTGGAAATTCCAATATCACCGTACCGTTCACGCGGTGGAAGAAGCCTTCTATGAAGAGGCTGCGGATATCAGCGCTTGGGACGATTTAATCGTTCCATCCTGCTGGCAGATGAAGGGCTATGACCAGCTTCAATATACGAATTTCAACTATCCCTTCCCTTGCGATCCGCCTTATGTCCCCGAAGACAATCCGGCGGGACTTTATGTGAGGGAATTCAATTTGTCGCAGGAGATGACGGATAAAGAACGTCATATCGTCTTTGAAGGCGTCAATGCGTGCTTTTATTTGTGGGTAAACGGGAAATTTGCCGGATACAGCCAGGGCAGCCGGGTGCCGGCCGAATTCGATGTATCTGCTCTTCTTCGCGAAGGGAAGAACCGAATCGCAGTCATGGTGCTGAAGTGGTGCGACGGCTCGTACCTGGAAGATCAGGATTTGTGGCGGTATACGGGCATATTCCGGGATGTTTACATCCTTGCGCGCGACACGATTCACGTAAGGGATGTATTTAATAAGCAGACGTTCGAAGACGGCTTCCGCAAGGCGGCCTTGGCCGTGGAGCTTGAAACGACGGGCTGCATCGAGGTTCGCGGCGAGTTGAAGGATGCGCAGGGAAATAGCGTGGGCTCGGTTCGGCAGGTTGTGGATGGCAAAGGAACGCTGCGGTTCGAAGTGGCGGATCCGATACTATGGAATGCCGAGCGGCCTTACCTGTACCGGCTTTACATCCACAGCGGCGGGGAAGTCCTTTCGTTTCCTGTCGGATTCAAACAGGTTGCGATCGAAGACGGCGTGTTTCTCATCAATGGCCAAGCGGTCAAGCTCAAAGGCGTCAATCGGCATGACTCCCATCCGGTTCTCGGACAGACCATTCCGATCAACCATATGATCAAAGACCTTGCGCTCATGAAAAGGCATAACATCAACACCGTCCGCACCTCTCATTACCCGAATGATTCCCGGTTCATGGAGCTGTGCAATGAATACGGATTTTATGTCATCGATGAAGCGGACTTGGAATGCCATGGAATCGGAAGCGCAGGCGATTTTCACGGCGGGTTCCATAGGCTTTCCCGCGACCCTGAATGGAAAGCCGCTTTCGTGGAACGTGCTGTTCGGATGGTGGAGCGGGATAAGAATCACCCGTGCGTCGTGATGTGGTCGATGGGCAATGAGTCCGGCTATGAAGCCAACCATATCGCGATGGCCGAGTGGACGAGATCGCGCGATGCGTCCATTCCGGTTCATTACGAAGGGGCGGCACCGCATTACGAGGGCAGCCCGCAAGTGGATTGCTTGGATGTGGAGAGCCGCATGTATGCCTCCGTCGAGCAGATCGAAGCGTACGCCCGGGACGAGAAGCAGACGAAGCCGATGTTCTTGTGCGAATATAGTCATGCGATGGGAAATGGACCCGGAGATTTGCTCGATTACTGGAAGGTGATCTATCGGTATCCTAAGCTGATAGGCGGCTGCGTATGGGAATGGTCGGATCATGGCATCCAGGCGCAAACCGAAGCGGGCACGCCTTATTATGCGTATGGCGGAGATTTCGGCGATACCCCGAATGACGGGAATTTCTGCATAGACGGACTTGTTACGCCTGACCGCAAGCCCCATACGGGGCTGCTTGAGCTGAAGAAGGTGCTGGCTCCGATCCGGATCGAGGCGGAAAACGTGCCGAACGGCGAAATAAAAGTGACGAACTTATACGACTTCATCGATCTATCCCATGTCGGCGTTTTCTGGAAACTGGAAGCGGACGGCAAGGTGATTCGCCAAGGTCAATCGGAAGTTGCCGGGATCGCCCCGCACGCTTCTCGAATCGTACGTCTTCCTTATACGGTGCCGGCTGAGGGAGCGGAGGATTATGTGCTTACGTTGTCCTGCTGGTCGAAAGAGGAAACAGCGTGGGCGGCAGCCGGACATGAAATCACCTTCGAGCAGTTTGAATGGAAAGATGGACTTCAGCATGAGCCTGCGCCTGAACGCAAGCCGATCCTGAAGGCTTTCGTTCTTGCCAAGCAGCACGGGCAAGAATTAACCATTGAAGGTTTTGATTTCGCCCATGCATTCAATCTGATTGACGGCTCCCTGCATCGCGTATCCAGGCATGGCGTGGACATGCTGGGTGCCCCGGCCCGATTCTCGATCTGGCGGGCGCCGACGGATAATGATATGCACGTGAAGGAGAAATGGCTCGAGGAAGGCTATGACCGGGCCATTACGAAGGTGTATCAATCCGAGTGGGAACAAACAGAGGAGGGTTCCGTTGACATCAGATGCCGGTTTTCAATCGGCGCGGTGAGCCGGTTTGCCTTCCTTCGGGGAGAAGCCTGCTGGAAGGTGGACCCGAGCGGAGCGATCGATCTCTTGGTGACAATCCAAGTTCAAGAAGAGCGCGAGCTCCCGTATCTTCCGCGGTTCGGACTCCGTCTTGCCATGCCGCAGGGAATGGAAGAGGTGGAGTACGCCGGTTTCGGGCCGCATGAAAGCTATATCGATAAACGTCAAAGCGTTCGAAGAGGCCAATTCCTGACGACCGTTGACGACATGTTCGAAAACTACATCATGCCTCAAGAGAACGGATCGAGGTACGGAACGCAGTGGGCGATCGTATCCAATGAGCAGGGCATGGGCCTGCGGTTCTCTTCGCCGGAAGGTTTCTCCTTCCACGCGTCGCACTACGCGCCGGAAGATTTGACGAAAGCGGCCCATTCGTGGGAGCTGGCAAAAAGAAAAGAAACCATCGTTCATTTGGATTATAAGATGAGCGGCGTCGGTTCCAATTCCTGCGGACCGGAGCTGCTCGAGCCTTACCGACTGAACGAGAAGGCATTCCGGTTCGGTCTTCGCGTAAATCCCGTCTTCAAAGAGGATGAATAAGGCTCTATCTCAGTTAGTCCAAAGGAGGAGTATGGCTATGCAATATATGCAGATAGAAGGCGTAAACAAACCGATATCCCGATTGTTCATGGGCACGGGGGATTTGAGAAATTTGGGCGAGTCCGAGCGCAGCATGCTGGATGCTTTCGTTCAGGCCGGAGGCAATGCGTTCGATACCGCGCATCAATACAGGGGCAGGGAGCAGCTGCTCGGACAATGGCTGGAAGAGAAGAAGCTTCGGGATAAGGTCGTCATTATGACGAAGGGTGCGCATCATGATGACGGCAGCCCGGGCCCACGGGTCAATTCGCAGGCGATCCGCAAGGATCTGACGGAAAGCCTGGAGAGGCTCGGTACGGACTACGTCGATCTGTACGCGCTGCACCGCGATGATCCGACTGTAGAAGTCGGCCCAATCATGGAGGAGCTGAATGAGCATCTGCAAGCGAAACGGATCCGGGCGATCGGCGCTTCCAACTGGTCGCACCAGCGCATCCAGGAAGCGAACCAATACGCTTCGGCGCATAGCCTGAGCGGATTTGCGTTCAGCAGCCCTAACCTGAGCTTGGCAAAGCCGAACGAACCGAGATGGGCGGGCTGCGTATCCGCCGATGAAGACACCTGCGCCTGGCACGAGGCTAACCAGCTTCCGCTGTTGTCTTGGTCCGCACAAGCAGGCGGATTCTTCTCGGGGAACTTTACGCCGGACAATCCTTCGGACCCGGAAATGGTCCGCGTCTACTATAGCAGCAGCAACTGGGAACGGTTCAGACGTACCGCCGAGCTGGCGGCCGTCAAGGGGGTCACGCCTATTCAGCTCGCCCTGTCGTATGTGCTTTGCCAGCCGTTCCCGACCAGCGCCATCATTGGACCGCGCAATCCGGAGGAGCTTGCTTCTTCGATCAAATCGATGAATCTGTCATTGACCGCACAGGAAGTCGAATGGCTGGATCTGAAGCGGGAGGAGATTTGAATATGATTAAACAACAATTGGCAGCACAGCTGTATACCGTAAGAAACGAAGCGAAGAAGGATTTCGAAGGCCTGCTGCGGGAGCTGAGCGCCATGGGATGGGCAGCCGTGCAAATCGACGGGCTGCATGGCAATTCCGCCCGCGACCTGTCAGCGCTCATGAAGGAGCTTGGACTTAAAACCGCAGGCATGCACGTGGGCCTGGAGCGGATGAAGAATGACCTGAAGGCGGTATTGGAAGAAGCCGACCTGTTCGGAACCAAAGACTTCATCTGCCATTCGCTTCCGGATGGCCTGCAGAATCCCGAAGGCTACGCCAGCGTGAAGAAGGATCTGCTCGAGGTTGCCGCCAAAGTGGACGGAACCGGCTACCGGGTTGGCTACCATAACCATGATTTCGAATTCCACACGTCTATCGACGGGAAATTCGCCCTGGAGTACTTGCTGGAGAATCCGGCAGTCTATGCGGAAATCGATACGTATTGGGTGAAGAAAGCGGGTCAAGATCCGCTGTCGTTCATCCGCAATTATGCGCATCGCATGCCGATCCTTCATCTGAAGGACATGACGGCAGACGAACGGCAAACCTTCGCCGAAATCGGAACCGGCGTGATCGACTTTGCTCCGATTCTTCGATGGGGCTTGAAGAGCGGCGTCGAATGGTTTGCGGTCGAGCAGGATTACTGCCCGGGCAGCCCGCTCGACAGTCTGGCGCTCAGCCTGGAGAACTTGTTGAAGCTGGAGAAGACGCTCTAAGGTTGATTTCCCTGGAAAGGTGAGGATAACGTGTTATTTACAGAAAAGAAGCTGAGAGCGAGGCTTCGCGAGATCGACGAAACCCGCTACCGTGAACCGCTGCCGTTGACGAGCTTCTCCGCGGCCGAGGATGAGCCCGGAGCGCCCGGCACAAGGCCGCCGGAAGTCATAGAAGCGTTCGAATTGAAAACCGGCGAGTCGTGGCAGGGCCGCGACCGTTATATTTGGCTGACCTGCACCGTCGAGGTTCCGCAGGCATGGGCCGGTAAAACCGTGCTTGGACGCTTCGATTTCGGCGAAACGGGCGGCGGCGGCAACGAGGGCTTCGAATCGCTGCTCTATTGGAACGGCGCGCCTTACCAAGGCGTCGATTCCTATCATCAGGAGGTTTTCCTGCCGGAGGACGCGGCCGGGACGACCGGCAGACTGGATGTCCGCCTGTGGTCCGGGCTGGACGGGGGCGGCAAGCCCCGCGAAATGAAGCATACGATCAACCGGGCCGAGCTGTGCTGGCTGGACGAACGGGTTGACGATTTCTACTATACGGGACGTGCCGTTCTCGAGACCATTCAGGTGCTGGAGGCGGGTGACCCGGTCCGCGTAAGTCTCGTCAAAGCGCTTGACCGCGCTTTCCTGAAGGTGGACTGGTCCAAGCCGGGATCGGCGGCGTATTTCGAATCCGTGTACGAAGCAAGAGAGCTGCTGCAGGCCGAGCTGGACCGGTTCGAGAAGCAGCATCCCGTTACGGTGACCTGCGTCGGACATACGCATATCGACGTGGCATGGCTGTGGCGCCTAAAACATACGCGCGAGAAATCGGCCCGTTCCTTCTCGACCGTCCTGCGGCTCATGGAGCGATTCCCGGACTATATATTCCTGCAAACACAGCCGCAGCTCTATGCCTATATCAAGGAAGATTACCCGGACATCTATGCGCAAATCCTCGAGCGAATTCGCGAAGGCCGCTGGGAAATCGGCGGCGGCATGTGGCTCGAAGCCGATTGCAACCTGACCTCGGGCGAGTCGCTCGTCAGGCAGTTCTTGTTCGGCACCCGGTTCATGCGCGGGGAGTTTGGCGTGGAGAGCACCTACTTGTGGCTGCCCGACGTATTCGGCTACAGCTGGGCGCTGCCGCAAATTCTGCGCAAATCCGGGTTCAAGACGTTCATGACGACCAAAATCAGCTGGAACCAGTTCAACCGCATGCCGCATGATACGTTCAAATGGCGCGGCATCGACGGCTCGGAAGTGCTCACGCATTTCATCACGACGCCGGATGACTGGGAAGAAGCAAACAACTTCTTCTACACGTATAACGGCTTGATTTCGCCGGAAACCGTCAAAGGGGCATGGGACGGCTATCAGAACAAAGATATCAACCAGGAGCTCCTGCTGTCGTACGGCTACGGCGACGGCGGCGGCGGCGTAAACCGGGAGATGCTCGAAATGCGCCGGCGGCTCGAGACGATGCCCGGCCTGCCGAACGTCAAGCCAGGACGCGCGGACGATTACTTCGACCGCCTGCACGAGACGGTCGATGCGACCGACAGCTACGTGCATGTATGGGACGGCGAGCTGTATCTCGAATACCACCGAGGCACGTATACGAGCCAAGCCTATAACAAACGGATGAACCGCAAGCTGGAGCTGCGCTATCGCGAGACGGAATGGCTCAGCATGCTGGCCGTGCTGCTGCGCGCGGATTGGAGTAAATACCCGCAGGCGGAGCTGAACAAGGGCTGGACGATCATTCTGCGCAACCAGTTCCACGATATCATTCCGGGCTCTTCGATCAAGGAAGTCTACGAAGACAGCCGCGAGGAGTACGCGCAAGCAGCTGACATCGCAGCGGAAGCATGGAATGGAGCAGCTGCGCTGATCAGCAGCCATCAGGAAGAAGGCACGCTGACGGTGTTCAACAGCGCATCCTGGGAGCGCAGCGATCTGCTGGAAATTCCGGGAGAGCGCATTCCGCAGGGCGCCGTATGGACGGATCAAGACGGACGCGGCCTGCAAGCCCAGTACGCGAACGGCCGCTGGCTGGTCGAGACTTCGCAGCTGCCTTCGCTTGGCATGAAGGCGGTTCATTATGCGGCAGGCGCAGGTGCTTCGCAGCTGTCCGTCGCGTCGGCGTTCAGCCTGGAAGGGCGCACGCTGAAGACTCCGCATTACGAGATCGAGTGGAACGCATGCGGCCAATTGGTCCGCATCTACGATCTGGACCATCGCCGCGACGTATTGGCCCCTGGCGCGGTCGGTAATGAACTGCAAGTGTTCGAGGACAAACCGATGCATTTCGATGCATGGGATATCGATATCTATTACCAAGAGAAGAAGCGGGTCGTCTCCGAGCTGCTTTCGGTCGAACTCGTGGAAGCGGGGCCGCTGGCGGCTGTCGTGGCATTCAAGTGGCGGTATGCGGACTCTTCGATCTCGCAGCGGATGACCGTCTTCGCGGGAAGCCGGCGAATCGATTTCCAGACGCACATCGACTGGCAGGAGCATCAGCAGCTGCTCAAGGCAGCGTTCCCCGTTGATGTTCGTTCGACCGAGGCGACCTACGATATTCAATTCGGGAACGTCAAGCGTCCGACGCATTGGAATACGAGCTGGGATTGGGCAAGATTCGAGTCCGTCGGGCATCAATGGGCGGATCTGTCCGAGCGCGGCTACGGCGTAAGCTTGCTGAACGACTGCAAATACGGCTACGACATCAAAGACAATGTCATCCGCCTGTCGCTGCTGAAATCGGCGGTGAGCCCGGATCCAGACGCCGATATCGGCGAGCATGACTTTGTTTATTCGCTGCTGCCGCATGAAGGCGATTGGTATGCGGGAGGCACGGTTCAAGAGGCGTGGTCGCTGAACAATCCATTGACCAGCTTCAAGGGCAGCGCCGATCTGAGCGTGTTCTCCATGTTCAGCTTGTCCGCGCCTAACGTGATGGTGGATGCCGTTAAGAAATCCGAGGACGGGGAGCAGCTTGTGCTCCGCGTTCACGAGTTCGCCGGACTCCGCACGCAGGTGAACATCGGCAGTGATCTTCGTATCCGTTCGATCGAAGAATGCGATCTGATGGAACGCAGCTTGGTCGAAGAGGCCGTGCAAGGCGCCGCATTCGAGCTGAAGCCGTATGAGATCAAGACCTTCCTCGTCCGTCTTGAAGCCTAACGGGCGAACTAATCTACGATAAAGCGAGGTTGTCTGCCGATGAAGACGATTCGATTGACCATGGCACAGGCTTTGCTGAAATTTCTGGATCAACAGGTATTGTCCGTGGACGGCGAAGAGGTGAAGTTCGTCCAGGGCGTGATGGGTATATTCGGGCATGGCAACGTCACCGGACTTGGCGAAGCGCTGGAGCGCGGCGCTGGCGAGTTGACGTTCCTGCAAGGTAAGAACGAGCAGGGCATGGTTCATGCGGCTGCGGCGTTCGCGAAGCAGAAGAACCGCCGCCAGATCTACGCGGTAACGACCTCGATCGGCCCGGGTGCGCTCAATATGGTGACCGGCGCCGCAACGGCAACGGTGAACCGGATTCCGGTGCTGCTTCTGCCGGGCGACAATTTCGCTTCCCGCCAGCCGGACCCAGTCTTGCAGCAGCTGGAGGTGCCAAGCGATTATTCGATTTCCGCGACGGATGCGTTCAAGCCGGTCAGCAAGTATTGGGACCGCATCGTCCGTCCGGAACAGCTGATGACTTCGCTGCTGCAGGCAATGAGGGTGCTGACCGATCCCGTCGAGACGGGCGCCGTCACGATTGCGCTGCCGCAGGATGTGCAGGCGGAGGCGTACGATTATCCGGCTGCCTTCTTCGAGAAGCGGGTTCATTATCTGGTGCGCCGTCCTGCCGCGCCGGAAGCGATCGAACGCGCCGTGCAGCTGATGAGGAACAAGAAGAAGCCGCTCATTATTGCGGGCGGCGGCGTGCATTATGCGGACGCGGCGAAGGAGCTGCTCGCCTTCGCGGAACGCTTCGGTATTCCCGTCGCCGAGACACAGGCTGGGAAGAGCGCGATGCCGTGGCATCATCCGCTCAGCCTAGGCGGCGTCGGCACGACCGGCACGCTTGCGGCCAACAGAATCGCCGCGGAAGCAGACCTGATCATCGGCGTCGGCACGCGGTTCTCGGACTTTACGACGGCTTCCAAGTCCGCCTTCAAGCATCACGAAGCCGCCTTCTTGAACGTGAACGTCAGCGCGTTCGATGCGTTCAAGATGGATGCCGTATCCGTAACGGCAGATGCGAAGACGGCCATTGCCGCGCTGCAGGAGGCGCTGGACGAATGCGGCTACCGCTCCGGCTATTCGGAAGAGGAAATCGACAGCCTGAAATCGGCATGGGACCGCGAAGTGGACCGCCTGTACACGCTTGAGAGCGACGAAGGCTTAACGCAGACGCGCGCGGTCGGCATCATCAACGACTTCGTGGGTCCGTCAGACGTTATCGTCTGCGCTGCCGGCAGTCTGCCCGGCGACTTACACCGGGTATGGCGCTCCGCGGAGCCCAAGACCTACCATATGGAATACGGCTTCTCCTGCATGGGCTACGAGGTCAGCGGCGCATTCGGGGCCGCGCTCGCGGAGCCGGATCGAAGCGTCTATGCATTCGTCGGCGACGGCAGCTATCTTATGCTGCACTCGGAATTCATAACGGCCGTGCAAGAAGGCATCAAGATGACCGTGCTGCTGTTCGACAACCACGGCTTCCAGTGCATTCATAATCTGCAGCGCGGACACGGAAGCGACGGCTTCGGCAACGAGTTCCGTTACCGTTCCAAAGCGACCGGCCGTCTGAGCGGCCCGTATATTCCGTTCGATTTTGCCGCCAATGCCCGCAGCTTGGGAGCGGCTTCGTATACGGCCCGCACGGCGGAGGAACTGGAGCATGCGCTGTCTCAAGCGAAAGCGGAGCCTGGGCCGGTGCTCGTCGAGATCAAAGTATTGCCCGGAACGAACACGGACGGCTACGAGTCGTGGTGGCATGTCGGCGTGCCCGAAGTGTCGACGGGCAGCAAGGTGGTTGAGGCGCACGAACAGATGCGCAAGCAGGTGAAGACCGCGCGGCCTTATTGATTTAACGCCATACGTGATTAACGGCCTGAACGATGGGCCGGTGCTGCTCCCTAGCGGGGCGGGCCGGCCCATTATCGCGAAATCCGTTATAGAAAGAAGGGCTTTTGGATGGAGCAATTTTTATTTTCAGCGAATAAAGCTTTAGATTTTACGGCAATAGGCCGGTTATGCATCGATCTCAACGCCAATGAAATCAATCGTCCGATGGAAGAGACGATGACCTTCACCAAATACGTCGGCGGCTCGCCGGCGAACATTTGTATCGGGATGTCCCGCCTGGGGATGAAATCGGCGTTTATCGGCAAGGTGGCCGATGACCAGATGGGTCGGTTTATTCTAGGCTATCTGCAGAACAACGGAATCGAGACGTCCGGCATTACGACGGATCGAACAGGCGCCGTAACGGGGCTTGCGTTTACCGAAATCAAGAGTCCCGAAGACTGCAGCATCCTCATGTACCGCGACAACGCCGCCGACCTGCTGCTCGCGCCGGAGGAAGTGGACGAATCGCTTATTGCACGCAGCAAAGCGCTGCTCGTATCCGGCACGGCGCTTGCGAAGAGCCCGTCCCGCGAAGCCGTGCTGCTAGCGCTCGGCTATGCCAGAAAGCACGGCACCAAAGTCGTCTTTGACATCGACTACCGCCCGTATACCTGGGTAACGCCTGAGGAAACGGCGATCTATTATCACCTGGCCGCCGAGAAAAGCGATATCATCATCGGCACGCGCGAGGAATTCGACATGCTGGAGCGCTTCGACGGCAACACGGAACGCAGCGATGCGTTTACGGCCGCGCAGTGGTTCGGCTGCCATGCCGAAATCGTCGTCATCAAGCATGGCAAGGACGGCTCGATTGCATACGGCAAGGACGGCAGCGCCCATCGCGGATCGATTTTCCCGGCGAAGGTAATCAAGACGTTCGGCGCCGGCGATTCCTATGCAGCCGGCTTTATTTACGGCCTGATGCAGGGATGGAGCCCGAGCCGAAGCATGGCATTCGGCAGCGCTGCCGCTTCCATCGTCATTTCCAGCCATAGCTGCTCCGATGCCATGCCGACCGTCCAGCAGGTCGAAGACTACATGCTGGCTGCCAAACAAGCGTAATGCGAAAGGGGATTAACCGAAATGTCACATACCAGCACACCTGAACGCATCAGAAACTTCATCGGCGGCGAGTGGGTCGCTTCCTCGTCGGAGAAGACAGAGCCCGTCTATAATCCGGCAACGGAAGAAATCATCGCGCATGTACCGTTGTCCTCGAGGGAGGATCTTGATCAAGCGGTTCAGCAAGCTAAGAACAGTTTCAAAGCATGGAGCAAGACGCCGGTTCCGCGCCGGGCCCGGATCCTATTCAACTACCAGCAGCTGCTCATTAAACACTGGGACGAGCTCGCCAGGATCGTCACGCTGGAGAACGGCAAGAGCTACCACGAAGCGCACGGCGAGGTGCTGCGCGGCATCGAATGCGTGGAATTCGCGGCCGGTGCTCCTTCTCTGATGATGGGCAGTCATCTGCCTGATATTGCAACGAATGTGGAGTCAGCGATGTACCGCTATCCGATCGGCGTTGTCGGCGGCATTACGCCGTTCAATTTCCCGATGATGGTCCCCTGCTGGATGTTCCCGCTCGCGATTGCCTGCGGAAATACGTTCGTGCTCAAGCCGTCCGAGCGTACGCCGCTGCTGGCGAACCGTCTGGCCGAGCTGTTCAAGGAAGCAGGCCTGCCTGACGGCGTATTGAATCTCGTGCACGGCGCCCATGAGGTCGTGAACGGCCTGCTCGAGCATCCGGACGTGACGGCGATCTCGTTCGTCGGGTCCCAGCCGGTTGCCGAGTATGTGTACAAAACCGGCACGTCGCACGGTAAAAGGGTGCAGGCGCTGGCCGGCGCGAAGAATCACACCATCGTCATGCCGGATGCGGACATGGACAACACCGTCACGCAAATCGTCAACGCAGCTTTCGGCTCGGCGGGCGAACGGTGCATGGCCTGTGCCGTCGTCGTCGCCGTCGGAGAAGCAGCGGATACGCTGATCGCCAAACTGACAGCCGCTGCGGACAACATTACAATCGGCAACGGTGCGGAGAAAGGCGTGTTCCTCGGCCCAGTCATCCGGAGTCAGCACAAGGAACGCACGCTCGGTTATATCGCCTCCGGCGAGCAAGAGGGAGCGGTGCTGATCCGAGATGGCCGTAAGGACGCGGCCGCAAGCGGCGACGGCTATTTCGTCGGTCCGACGATCTTCGATCACGTCACGAGCGAGATGAAGATCTGGAAGGACGAAATCTTCGCGCCGGTGCTCTCCATCGTGCGGGTGGACAGCCTCGAGGAAGCGGTCGAGCTTGCGAACCGCTCGGAATTCGCGAACGGCGCCTGCCTCTTCACCCAGAACGGCAGCCATGTTCGCCAATTCCGAGAGACGATCGAAGCCGGTATGCTGGGCGTGAATCTCGGTGTACCTGCGCCGATGGCGTTCTTCCCGTTCTCGGGCTGGAAGAAATCGTTCTACGGCGATTTGCATGCGAACGGTACGGACGGCGTGGAATTCTACACCCGGAAGAAAATGATGACCTCCCGCTGGTAAGCGTGATTGCTAAGCAGGATCGGGCTGCGCTTCGGCGCGTCCGATCCAATGAAAGGAGATGAACAAAATGGCCATGGTTTCCATGAAGGACATGTTGAATCAAGCCGTTGCCGGCCGCTACGCCGTGGGTCAGTTCAACCTGAATAATCTAGAGTTTACGCAAGCGATTCTGCAGGCGGCGGAAGAGGAACGGGCACCGGTCATTCTTGGCCTCAGCGAGGGCTATATCGCTTACATGGGCGGTCTATCCTGCATTGCGGGCATCGTGCGTTCGCTCGTGGATTATTACCGCATATCGGTTCCGGTCGCGCTGCATTTGGATCACGGCACATCTTACGAGGTATGCGCCGAAGCGATTCACGCGGGCTTCACGTCCGTCATGATCGATGCTTCCCATCATGGGCTGGAGGAGAATATCCGCATCACCCAGAAGGTCGTTCGGGAAGCGCATCGGTTCGACGTCACCGTCGAGGCCGAGCTCGGACGCATCGGCGGACGGGAAGACGATCTCGTCGTCGACGAGGCGGAAGCGATGTATGCGGTGCCGGAGGAATGCGTGCGGCTTGCGAAGGAGACGGGCATCGACTGCCTGGCGCCTGCGCTCGGCTCCGTGCATGGACCTTACCGGGGCGAGCCGCGGCTCGGGTTCGAGCGGATGGAGCAGATCGGCCGCTTGACCGGGCTGCCTCTCGTGCTGCACGGCGGCAGCGGCCTGCCGACCGAGCAAATCCGCCGGGCGATATCGCTCGGCACCGCCAAAATCAACGTCAACACTGAGAACCAAATGGCGAATACCGCTGCCGTTCGCGCTTATCTGGCGGAGCATGGCGACGAATATGATCCGCGCAAGTATTTAGGCGCGGGACGGGATGCGGTGAAGCGCAGCGTTCGGAGCAAGATTCGCGAGTTCGGCTCTTCCGGCGCATGGCGGATGCCGCAAACGCTCTAAGCCGATTCCCTGGAAAGGTGCCTGACCGATCCCGTCGAGACCGGCGACGTCCAAGCGGCGCCGCGCGCTGCAGTTCCATTACGCGCCCGCGGGATCTGGCAAGATGTCGCCCGGCGATTACAAACGGATGTTCACGAACGAGCTCACGTCGGCGGAATGCTGATCCGCCTGCGGCGAAGCCGAAATACGAAGCCGATTATTCCTGCAGAGGAGCAACCGGCTTCTTTCTTTTGGGCCGGCAGCAAAGATGAGCGATTTTTCATTTCTGCCAACGTCCCAATTCCGGACGGCGCCGCGAATGCTGTAATTGGATAATTGATCCAGCGTGAAAGGAGCCGAAATGAAAAAATCAGCAATCGCATTAACGGCGATGATCGCACTTGCCGCCTTGTCAGGGGCGGAGGCGCGTGCCGCCGCATCGGAATATAAAGATGTTTCCGATTCAAGTCCATACCTGGCCTACATTCATGATTTGAGCGAGCTTGGCGTCGTGGAAGGTGTCGCCAAAGGCTTATTCGGCCCGGAACAGACCTTGACACGCGGCCAGTTCGCCAAATTCGTCGCGCTTGCGTTCCAGTTGAAGGATCCGGGCGGCAAGATGCCGTTCACGGACCTGAAGGACCACTGGGCCGCGCCTTACGTGCGCGCCGCCTTCAAGGCGGGCGTCGTCAACGGCACCTCCGCCACGGCGTTTTCGCCGAATATGCCGGTGAAGCGCGAAGAAGCCGCAGTCATGGTGTGGCGGTATGCCAAGCAGCGCGGACTGTCCGCGGGGGCCCTGCCGAAGTTGAGCGAGAAGCCGGACGTCTGGGCGGCGGAGGGAGTCGGCAGCGTGATTGCCCATGGGTGGCATGGGGTAGACGCCAAACAAAGCGCCGGAAGCTGGGTATATAGGCCTCGCGCTGCCATGACCCGCCAAGAGGCGGCCGCCTTGATCGATTTGGCGATGAAGGCGGTCCCCGGAAGTTTGTCCGACGCGGGGCTGATCGACCCGCTCGATGATTTGAAACGGCTCTACGGCCGCTCGAATATTTACATCGCCACGAACCATCCCGCATACTTCGGCGGGGATGCGAAACGGGTCACGCGATCGACGGCTTCGCCGGGAAGCGCCGTGTACCATACCGGGTACGTCATGACCTCCTTTCATGCCGCCAGCTACTATTTCGCCGGGATTGCCATGGAGAAGAGCCGCTATTACGCTTCAGCGGACGGAAAAACCTATACGAGCGTTTCCGTCAGCTCCTATCCGGTCGGCGTCCCGGCAGGCAATTGGCAGCAATACGCCGACGAGTCGTATTCGCTGCCGCCGCGCACGAGATACTTGAAAATCGAGCTGCGCGGCGCGGCCAAGCCCTGGTCGCCTCAGCTATCGAAGGTGCTGATCAATCGGGGCACCGCGTCCGTCGATATCAAGTCCGCCCGGTCTGCGGGCACGCTTCAGGTCGAGCTGTCCTCGCTATCGCAAGGGGCCCGAATCTATTACCGCAAGGACGGCGCCGCCGCGTTCTTGCCTTACTCCGAGCCGCTTAAGCTGACCGGGTATACGATGCTGGAAGCCTATGCCGTCAAGGACGGCAGGGAGCCAAGCCCCGTGCGGAAGTACAAGCTTAACGGAAGCGCCGATTTCGCGGTCGACGCGTTCGGCCAAATGGTTGCCGCGAATTTTCCCGAAAAGGTGACGAGCGCGGAGCAGCTTCAAGCGGACGCCGCCGCGGACGCGTCCTATTACGAAAGCCTGCATCCGCCGGCGAATCTGGACCGCTACGGCGGGCTTGCCGGCAGCTCGGCCAAGTACGGCATCCGGGGCACCGGGTATTTCGCGGTCCAGACGCTCGGCAGCCGCAAGGTGCTGAAGACGCCGGACGGCGACATCTTCTTCAGTCTCGGGATGAACGGGATCCATGCCGACGAGACGTACACGAAGGTGGAAGGCCGGGAGCAGCAGTTCGAATCCATCCCCTTGTACGAGGGCACCTACCAGCCGGCGTTCGTGCCGTCCGATCCCGGCAGCTTTTCGTTCTACATGGCGAACAAATACAGAAAGACGGGGAAGTTCAAGGCGGACGCCGCCTTCTATGCGGAAGCGGTCGGACGGCTTAAGAAATGGGGCTTCAACAGCGCGGGCGGCTATTCGCCGGAGCAGTACGGGAAGGCGAACAACTTTCCGTACGTGAGGATGCTTCCGCTCGACATCGACTGGGCGAAGCTGAACGGCATTTCGATCTTCGACATCTTTGCGCCCGGCGCCGAAACCAAGATCGATCAGGCGTTCGCGAAGGCGCTGCCGGCGAACAATAACGACCGGATGCTGATCGGGTACTTCATGGGCAACGAATACGATTTCCACAAATTCTACGACGTCGTGCCGAAGCTGAAGGCCAGCTCGGCAGCGATCAAAGGGCGCTTTGTCAAAATGCTCAAGGATAAATACCAGCGGATCGACGCGTTCAACAGCGCCTGGGGGACGAGCTTCGCGTCCTTCAACGATCTGCAGGAAGCCGAGCTGCCCGTCAAAACCTCGCCGTCCTGGAAGGATATGGACATGTTCTTCCGGTATTACCTCGATACGTTCTACGGGACGGTGTCGCGGATTTACCGCAAATACGACCCCAATCATCTTCTGCTCGGAGACCGCTGGATCACGTCTTCGTTCCACAACCCGAAGTTTCGGGACGTGATGGCGGAGGTGGAAGGGAAGTACACGGACGTCATCAGCATCAATTATTACTCGTATAAAATCGAAGCCGACATGCTTGCCGACGTATACGCGAGGTCGGGCGGCAAGCCGATTCTGTTCAGCGAATTCGGCTACGGCACCGCGGAGCAGGGCCTGGCGCCGCTTCTTCCGAATGCGGCCGTGAACCAGTTCCAGCGGGGGATGCGCTACCGGAATTACGTGGAAGGCGCAGCCGGCTTGGGGTACGTGGTGGGCGCCCATTGGTTCAATTACGTGGACCAGGCAGGATCCGGCAGGTATTGGCAGGGCGTCGGCGATTGGGCGGAGCATTACAATACCGGCCTTCTGAACGTCGCCGACCGGCCGTACAAGTCGTTCCTGTCAGGCGCCATGCAGACGAACTACGAGATCTATAAGGTGCTGCTCGGCGAGCGGCCGAAGTTTTATTACGATTTCAACAAGCCGTAATGTCCGGCACGCGTATAGAAAGAGCTGCGCTCATCCCATGAGCCAGCTCTTTTCTCATGTCCGGCGCCAAAGATAGGATAGTTCGCCCGCGAGCGGAATAAATATTAGCGTAAGCGGCTACGACAACGTCCGCACGTGCTGAATAAGATAAAGGCAAACGCGGAAAAGGGTGAGACAATCATGAAGAAACAACGGCGCGTCGACCATCATGTTTCCGATTTTTTTCCGGTGCGGGGAATTGACCATATCGAGCTGTACGTCGGCAACGCGAAGCAGGCCGCGCACTATCTGAGCAAGGGATTCGGCTTTCGGCCGACGGCGTACGCGGGCCTCGAAACCGGCGAAACGCAGAAGGCGTCGTACGTGCTGGAGCAAAATCGAGCGCGCTTCGTCGTCAGCGGCTCGCTCGCTCCCGATCATCCGGTCGCGGAATTCGTCAAGCGGCATGGCGACGGCGTGAAGGACATCGCGATGCGGATCGACGACGTCGAGAAGGCGTACCGGGAGGCGATATCGCGCGGGGGCATCCCGGTCATGGAACCGCGGGAATTTGCCGATACGGACGGAACGGTAACGATGGCCGTCATCGGAACGTACGGGGATACCGTCCATACGCTGATCGACCGCAGCCGGTATAAGGGATTGTTTCTGCCCCGTTACTCGCCTTGCGAGCTAAGCATTCCCCATCAACCGGCGGGATTGATCGGGTTCGACCATGTCGTCGGCAACGTGGAGCGCATGGAGGAATGGGTGCGATATTACGAGCAGGTCATGGGCTTCAAGCAAATGATTCATTTCGACGACAAAGACATCTCGACGGAATATTCCGCGCTGATGTCGAAGGTCATGTTCGGCGGCGGGCGCATCAAATTTCCGATCAACGAGCCGGCGAGCGGGAAGCGCAAATCGCAGATCCAGGAATACCTGGATTATTACCGCGGCGCCGGCGTGCAGCATATCGCCGTCTTAACGAACGACATCATCGCGACGGTATCCGCCCTGCAGCGCAGCGGCATCGAGTTCTTGAGCACGCCGGACAGCTACTACGACATGCTGCACGACCGGGTAGGCGCGATCGACGAAGAGATCGCCAAGCTGCGGGAACTGAACATTTTGGTCGACCGGGACGACGAAGGGTACCTGCTGCAAATTTTCACGAAACCAATCGTGGACCGTCCCACCTTGTTCATCGAGATCATTCAGCGCAAGGGCGCCGTCGGGTTCGGCGAAGGCAATTTCAAAGCGCTGTTCGAATCGATCGAGCGGGAGCAGGCGCGCAGAGGTAATTTGTAAGAGGTGTAGGCAAAGACAATGGCTTCCGGGGGGAGAGGGTTGGATCGGAAGCCAACGCGGGGGAGGGAGAACGAAGATGCCGTTCTATCATCGGATGGGGACGGTTCCGCCGAAGCGGCATACGCAATTCCGCCGGCCGGACGGCGCGTTGTACCGCGAGCAAGTCATGGGGACGAAAGGGTTCTCGGGAATACAGTCGATTCTCTATCATCACGAGGCGCCGGCGGAAATCACGAATGCGCGGCTGTTATCCCCATGCGATCCCGAGTACGAAACGCAGGGCGCGCTGAGGCACCGCCATTTCCGTACGAACGGGCTGCCCTTCCAGGGAGACGCCGTCTCCGGCAGGCAGTATCTGCTCGGCAACGACGATGTGCGGATCGGCGTCGTCCGCCCCTCGGAAGCGATGGCGTACTATTACCGGAACGGGGACGGCGACGAATTGTTGTTCGTCCATGAAGGATCGGGCAAGGTGGAAACGATGTTCGGCACGCTGCGCTACCGGCCCGGCGACTATATCGTGCTGCCGATCGGCACGATTTATCGGGTGGTGCCGGATGCCGGGCCGTCGAAGTTTCTCGTCGTTGAAACGAACAGTTGGATCGCGCCGCCGAAGCGTTACCGCAACGAGCAGGGACAGCTGCTGGAGCACAGTCCGTATTGCGAACGGGATATCCGCGTCCCTGAGCGATTGGAAATGTTTACGGAGAAAGGCGAATTCGAGATTCGGCTCCGAAAAGGAGGCTATCTTCACGCCCACGTCGCTTCCCACCATCCGCTGGACGTGGTCGGCTGGGACGGCTGTCTGTATCCGTGGATCCTCAGCATTCACGATTTCGAACCGATCACGGGGCGCATCCATATGCCGCCGCCGATCCATCAGACCTTCGAAGGAAACGGGTTCGTCGTATGCTCGTTCTGCCCGCGGATGTACGACTATCATCCGCAGGCGATTCCCGCGCCGTATTTTCACAGCAATGTCGACAGCGACGAGGTGCTCTATTACGTGAAAGGCCATTTCGGCAGCCGCAATGGAATCGAAGAAGGATCCGTGACGCTGCATCCGTCGGGCATCCCGCACGGGCCGCATCCCGGCAAGGCCGAAGCGAGCATCGGCAAGAAAGAAACGACCGAGCTGGCCGTGATGATCGATACGTTCCGCCCCCTGCGGGTCGCCCGGCTAGCGCAGCATATCGAGGACGAACGGTACGCATACAGCTGGGCACCGCGGGCGGAACCCTGATCCGCGCGGAGGACTGAAGGAGGCGCTGAACATGCGGCAGAAGCCGGTCTGGTACCCCGATCCAGCGGAGATGGAGAAAACGCGCCTGTTCCGTTTGATGCAGAAGCACGGGTTCGCCGACTATGACGCGTTCTACCGAAAGTCGATCGACGACATCGCCTGGTTCTGGGATGCGGTCATACGGGACTTGGGGATCGTTTGGGAACGCGGATACGATCGGGTTGTCGATTTGGCCTTGGGGGTCGGCAAGCCTTCGTGGTTTGCCGGCGGGCGTCTCAATGCCGCCTACAACGCGGTCGACAAATGGTTGAACGATCCGGCCGTGTCCGTCAGGAACGCGATCCTCTGGGAGGGCGAGGACGGCTCGACCCGAAGTATCACCTACGGCGAGCTCGCCGAACAGGCGAATCGCGCCGCGAACGGATTCCGCTCGCTCGGGATCGGCAAAGGCGACCGCGCGGCGATTTATATGCCGATGATTCCGGAAACCGTCGTCGCCATGCTGGCCCTTGCCAAATTAGGGGCTATCGCCATCCCCGTCTATTCCGGCTATCGCGCCGACGCGGCGGCTAAACGCATGGAAGGGGCGGGCTGCAAGCTTCTCGTGACCGCGGACGGCTACTACCGGCACGGGAAACGGATCGGCATGAAGGAAGAGGCTGACCAAGCGGCGGATGCCGCCGTCTCCGTCGTTCGCGTGGCGGTTGTCCGCCGACTGGGCGCATCGATTCCATGGCGCCCGGAGCGGGACGTGGAATGGACGGATCTGACCAGCGCCGGATTCTCTATGCCGATGCGGGCGGTGCCGATGAACAGCGCCGAACCGCTCATGCTGCTCTATACCTCTGGGACGACTGGCGCGCCGAAGGGCATCGTCCATACCCACAGCGGATTCCCGATCAAAGCGGCGTTCGACGCCGGGTACGCCATGGATTTCCGGCCCGGCGACGTCATGCTGTGGATCACCGACATGGGCTGGATGATGGGACCCTTCCTCGTATACGCCGCGCTGCTGAACGCCGGCACAATGGTGCTGTACGAAGGGGCGCCGGATTATCCCGGCCCGGACCGGGTCTTCGGCCTCGCAAGCAGGCATGGCGCGACGCATCTCGGCCTGTCTCCGACCTTGGTCCGCAGCGTCATGAAGCACGGTGACGCCTGCTTCCGGGACTGCGACTTATCTTCCCTGCGAGTGATCGGTTCTACGGGTGAGCCCTGGAATCCGGAGCCCTGGCTCTGGCTCTTCCGCGAGGTTGGCAAAAGCCGGGTGCCGATCGTCAATTATTCGGGGGGCACGGAAGTTTCGGGCGGAATTCTTGGCAACGTGCTGCTGAAGCCGATCGCGCCTGCTGGATTCAATTCCCCGATTCCGGGCATGAACGCGGACGTGTTTTCGCGCGCGGGAGAGCCGGTGAGGGGGGAGGTTGGAGAACTGGTACTGAAGAGCCCGTGGGTAGGCATGGCCGCGGGTTTTTGGCGGGAGCCCGGGCGATACGAGAAGACGTATTGGTCGCGTTGGCCCGATATTTGGGTGCACGGCGATTGGGCGCAGCTGGATGACGACGGGTTCTGGACCATCACGGGCCGCTCCGACGATACGCTCAACGTAGCCGGCAAGCGGCTCGGCCCGGCGGAAATCGAATCGCTGCTCGTCGAGCATCCGCTCGTGGTGGAAGCGGCGGTCATCGGCGTACCCGACGAGACGAAGGGGGAGGCAGCCGTTTGTTTCGTCGTGACGAACCGCGCGCTCCCGGATCAGGACGCGGCTAAAGTTCTAACGGACGAATTGGTTGCCTGCGTCGCGGACCGGCTCGGGAAAGCGTTCAAGCCGAAGACGGTTCATCTCGTGGATGGGCTGCCCCGAACAAGAAACGCCAAGGTCATGCGCAGGGTCGTTCGCGCCGCCTATTTGGCGATCGATCCGGGGGATCTGTCGGCGCTGGAAAATCCCGAAACGGTCGAGGCGATCCGGCGGTTGAGCGGCAAGCGACGCGATCCGCCCAGCAGCGGCTAAGCCGCCTGCCGCAGTGGATGAATGCTGCATGACCAATGGTCATGCAAACCAATCATCATACGTTGAAGAAACCCGCCCCCGCAGCGGGTTTTGCTGTTCCCGGATGCCTGCCCGTCTCACGGGATTCGAGCCGAGCATGTCGATGGGCAATCTGCGAAGAAGGCGTACGCTTTTGGCGAATGTTCGGAATAGAATAGAACAGCATATCCGATTTCGAGGAGGCGGTAAAATGCATCCCAGTGTTCGGCATTTCATGGAACGGCTCATCGACTACGCGGGGCTGTTCCCTCCGGCCCAATTGACTGTTGATGCGGCGATCCGCCATTACAAGCGCTATGGAGAGGATCAAGACAGCTGGATGTTAGGCCATTTCGTCGTTTCCGCCTCTCGGCTCCCCGAGCTCGTTCCCTATATGGCGTTGTTTTCGGAGGCTCGTCCATTGAAGCTGTCGGTCGTCGGGAACCGAAGCCGGAGCAGCGAAGAATGCCTGGAACGGCTCGCCAAAGATATGGAACGGATACGCACGTTCAGGAAGCAATTCCGGCAAGCCGCCGTGATCGATGCGCTCGAACTACCGCTGCCGCCGATTCCGATCCCGCCGGTTCTGCTGGAGGCGATCGGTGCGGAGAGCTCCCGCGCCGGACTGCGGCTCTGCTGCGAAACGACGCACACGCGCGATTCGCGCTGGGAATCCGGCACGCTCGAGGCGATGGATGCGATCGCGTCCGTCAACTCCGGCAGCGGGACGGCGGTCGGCGTGAAGATCAGGACCGGCGGCGTAACGGCGGAGGCCTTTCCCGCGCCGCATCAGGTCGCTTTCGTTCTGCAAGCGTGCAGAGACCGGAAGCTTCCGCTTAAATTCACGGCGGGGTTGCATCATCCCATCCGCATGTACCGGCATGAGGCAAGCGTGAAGATGCACGGATTTCTCAATGTGTTTTTCGCGGGCATGCTGGCTCACGCGCATGGGCTTGACGCCGGCGGGATTGCGGACATTGTCGGCGACGAGAACCCGGACCATTTCGTCTTTACGGACGAAGGCCTGCGCTGGCGGAACCTCACCATGACAGCCGCCGATATCCAGTCCTATCGCAAGACGGCATTCCTGGCCTTCGGGTGCTGCAGCTTCGACGAACCGCGCGAAGAGCTACGGGTGCTTCGACTACTGGAACCGAGGAGTTGATCGTATGGCGCGTTCGTTTATTCACGTCGATCCGGATTCGCATTTTCCGATCCAAAACCTGCCTTACGGCGTCTTCCGTCCACGCAGCGGCGGTCCGCCGCGGATCGGCGTCGCGATCGGCGCGTACGTGTTGGATCTGGCTGCGCTGGATCTGGCGGGCTACTTCGACCGGACGGCCGCGTCCGGCAGGGCCGTCTTCGCGCAGCAATCGCTCAATGCCTTCATGGCGCTTGGCCGCCAGGCTTGGCGCGAGATTCGCGCCATCATCGGGCGTCTGCTGGATGCGGACGAACCGGCATTGCGGGATGAGGAGGAGCTGCGCAAGGCTGCCTTGCATCTTCAATCCGACGTCGAGCTGCTGCTGCCCGCGGAGATCGGCGATTATACGGATTTCTACGCCTCCAAGGCGCACGCCGCGAACGTAGGCACGCTGTTTCGCGGCAAAGACCATGCGCTTATGCCGAATTGGCTGCATCTGCCCGTCGGCTATCACGGTAGAGCGAGCTCCGTCGTCGTTAGCGGCACCGATGTCCGGCGTCCGCTTGGACAGCTGAAGCCGCCCGATTCCGCCGTACCCTTCTTCGGACCAACGCGTCAATTGGATTTCGAATTGGAGATGGGCTGGCTGATCGGAACCGGGAACGAACAAGGCCGTCCGATCCCGATTGAAGAAGCCGAGGACCATATTTTCGGGCTCGTGCTGGTCAACGACTGGAGCGCGCGGGATATTCAAGCCTGGGAATACCAGCCGCTCGGCCCCTTCCTCGGGAAAAGCTTCGCCACCTCCGTCTCGCCGTGGGTCGTGCCGCTTGAAGCGCTTGCGCCGTTCCGCATTCCGGCTCCGGAGCAGGAGCCGGAGCCGCTGCCTTATTTGCGCCGGCGGAACCCGGACACGTTCGATATCCAATTGGAGGTTAGCTTGCAAACCGATGCCATGGAGCGACCGGAACGGATTGCGACGAGCAATTACCGCAATTTGTATTGGACGATCGCGCAGCAAATCGCGCATCATGCTTCAGGCGGTTGCAATTTGCGGACCGGGGATTTGCTCGCTTCCGGGACGATCAGCGGTCCGGTCAAGGAATCGCGCGGCTGCATGCTGGAGCTGACGTGGCGCGGTACCGAGCCCTTGCGATTGAGCTGCGGCGAAGAGCGGGTGTGGCTTGCGGACGGCGACCGTTTAAGCATGACCGGCTGGTGCCGGGGCAACGGCTTCAAAGTCGGATTCGGAGAAGTCGCCGGCCGCATCTTGCCGGCCCATCGATTGCCTTGATCGCCAGCAATAAGCGGAGGGAGTTGTTGACAGCTATGAAAATCATACCGCCACATTTAGAGCCCTACGTCGCCGAGCAGCATTACGACCGGTATACGCCCGTCGATCATGCCGTATGGCGTTACGTCATGCGCCAGAATCATCATGCCCTGCAGGATAAAGCCAACGCTGCGTTCGTGAACGGGCTGGCGCAGTCCGGCATCGAAACGGAGAAAATCCCGCGCGTGTCCGAGATGAACGAATGCCTCTCGCGGATCGGATGGGGCGCGGTCATCGTGAACGGACTGATCCCGGGCTCCGTCTTTTACGAGCTGCTGGCGGGCGGGATTCTGCCGATCGCGGCGGAAATCCGAAAATTAGCGAACATCGAATACACGCCTGCGCCGGACATCCTTCACGAAGCGGCAGGGCATGCTCCGATCCTGTTCGATCCGGAATACAGGGCGTACGTGCAGGAAATCGGGGCGATTGGCGCAAAAGCCTTTTCCGTGAAGGAAAAAAAGGAAGCGTTCGAAGCGCTTCGCCGGCTGACGATCGTCATGGAGGATCCGCAATCGACGCCCGAGCAAAGAGCGGCGGCAAAGCAAGCGGTGGAGGAGAAGCAGCGGGCGAACATCGGCATGACGGAAGCGGAGAAGGTGTCCCGATTGTTCTGGGCCACGGTCGAATACGGGCTGATCGGGGAGATGGGCCAGCCGAAAATTTACGGCGCCGGATTGTTGTCGTCCGTGGGCGAAAGCAAGCACTGCTTCACGGATGCGGTAACGAAATTGCCGTACTCCGTCGAGGCGTGCGTGGCGAGCCCGAAAATCGTGACCGAGATGCAATCGCGATTATTTGTCTGCAAAAGCTTCGAGGAATTGAATGAAGGCGCAAGATCTTTGGCGAATACGATGGCATACCGGGTCGGCGGAACAGCAAGCTTGGAGACGGCGCTGCGCTCGGGAACCACGGCCACCTTCGAATTCAATTCCGGCATCGGCATCACGGGCATCGTTCAAGCCATCTTGAAGGATCGGAACGGCGAAGCGGTCTATGTGAGCACGACGGGCGAGAGCGCGCTTTCGGTTCATCGCCGCCAATTGCAAGGACATGGAAGGGAGGCGCATGCCAAAGGCTTCGGCACGCCGATCGGCTTGCTGAGCGGCGATATTGCATTGGAAGCGTGCGGCGGGGAAGCGCTAGAACAGCTGGGCATCGTCCAAGGGAGCTTCGCCAATCTTGCTTTCGCAAGTGGCGTAAGCGTTTCCGGACGTATTACCGGCATCCTCGGAGACGATCGGCACGTCCACTTGATTTCATTCGCGGAGTGTACGGTGGCGTACGACGGCAAGGAGCTGTTCAAGAAGGAGTGGGGGGCCTACGATATGGCTGTGGGCTCGCGCATCGTTTCTGCTTATCCCGGCGCGGCCGACCCCGCCGCCTACTTCGGCGCGCCCCCTCGGCAGACCGCGTCTATGGCATTGCCCGCTTCGCCATTGACCGAATTGGAAGAGCTCTATCGGGATGTTGCGCGAATTCGCGAGGCAAACGCCTTCACGGAGGACTGCGTGCAAGAGATCGGCCGCATACATCAGACGCTTCGCCATTCTTATCCCCATGATTGGCTGCTGCGTCTGGAGCTGCTTGAACTAGCCGTGTCCGCCCCCGAATTGAAGATGATGGCAGTGCCGCTGCAAGACGAATTGAATGCGCTTGCGCAGACGGCTTCTTTGACGAATCTTATCCGCAACGGCTTGGCAATTCTATCGTGACGCCATTGGAGACAACGAGAAGCAGCCTTTCAGCGAAACAGCGGCCCTTCATGGATCGGCCGATGCCCGGCACTCACGATCATTTCGCCGAAGCCGGATTTTTTCCGAGGGGATGCGGTTCCGTGCCTCCGATGGAAGTGCGCGGACCGCCTCCCTTATGCGAATGACCGACCCGGACCAGGCATAGACATCGATGAGGGGCTACCTGAATCGTCCGGATGTTCGCGCCGGACATGCCGAAGCGACGGGGATGACGTCCTAAGGGCAAACCTGCGCCGCATATAGGACATGCAGTCGCTTCGGCTGCAACGAATCCGAGCTTACGAACGATCCGGGAACGGCAGCTTCTGCTCAATATCAAAGGCGCGTTCTTCTGCTCCAAATATGCCATGCTGGCGATGCTGGAGACCGGCGGCGGATCCATCGTCCAGATCGGTTCCACGAACGGGTACAAGGGCTCGAATGACCTTGCGGCCTAAGCCTGCTCGAAGAGAGCGCTGCTGACGTTGAACCGGTATATCGCGGGCAACTGTGGTAGCATTGGGATTTAGGGCTCGGGGAGCGGCGGCGGATAAAAAATCGGATTGCGGACTTCGGCGTCCGGCATCATCATGCCCGCAACGAGACAGGCGTGATCAAGGACCGAATTTCGGAAGCGTCACGAGCATTTAGGACGATTATCGAATAAGCAGCCAGATGACCAAGATCCAGAACGGCATCACCAGAAGCGCTCCGTTGAACAGGGCGAATTTAAAGTTTCTGCGGTCCGTCGTCTCGCTATCCGTGCCGACAGCCGCTGGGGCGGGCAGCGAGTCATGCATCCTTGTTCCTACAGGCAGCCAAGTTCCGCTGTTTAGTTTACGGTGTGCGATTTTCATCAATAACCCTTCTTTCCTTATAAAATGCATGACCATCGTCATGCAGATCAGTCGTTAAGCATTATATCGGTCAAGAGAAAGTAGGAATGAAGTCCTTTTCGGGAATATTTTTTACGAGAACATAGGGCTGTGAATCGATGACGAAAGCCTCTTGGTAGGAGCGCGTTTTCCGGCATTCCTACCGTTTTTTCCGCAATCCGCGCTATTGTGAAACAGGCGGCCGGGACAAACGGTTCATGGCCTGCCAATAGTCATACAAGGAGAGCATCCGCCTGATTATGGACGGCCTACGCATCGACCCGGATACGCGGAAAGTGTATGTCCATAGCCTGCCAGTCTTCGAAGTAGGGCATCAGCGGGAAGCAGACGGCTTTCTTGATCATGCAGTCTGCTGCAGACGGCTGCAGCCGCTGTAAATGTTAAATATTTGTTTGGAAGGAAAAAAACCATAGCAAACAGAAAAAATAGTTGTTATAATCTTGGCGTGGAAAGCGGTTTCTTTGACAGCACGAGAATTGGCTTTATTTTTTAGCTTAATATGGTAACGATTCCAGAGAACATTTTTTCAAATGGCATTCATCTTACAGAATGAAGGTGATTCGCACTTATGGAACCAAGCACCCTGCCTATGCCGAAGCTGAAACATCACGCAAGCACGTTATGGAAACGAATATTACTTCATCGCTATTTGTACCTCATGCTTCTCCCCTGCATCGCCTTCTTTATCATCTTCGCCTACATTCCGATGGGCGGCCTGCTGCTTGCCTTCAAGGAATACAAGTTCAACAAAGGGATTCTTGGCAGTCCTTGGGTCGGCCTCCAGTACTTTAAGACGTTCTTCAACTCCTACCAAAGCACCGAACTGATCAAGAACACCTTAATTATCAGCGGCATGAAATTGTTTATTTACCTGCCGTTTCCCATCATTTTGGCGCTGATGTTCAATGAGATCCGCTCCAGATGGTTCAAGAACGTCTCGCAAAGCATCCTGTACCTGCCTCATTTCCTATCCTGGGTCGTCGTCGTCGGTTTGATTCAGCGCATATTGGCGCCGGATACCGGTCTTTTCAATCAAGTCGTCGCGGACATGGGCGGAGACGGCAGTACGTTCTTCATGATGGAGCCCAAATACTTCTATCAAATCATGTTTGGCAGCCATCTGTGGAAATCGATCGGGTGGGACTCCATCATTTATATGGCAGCGATATCAGGGATCAACCCCGATATGTACGAGGCGGCCAAGATCGACGGCGCAGGCAAGCTGCGAGAAATTTGGAGCATTACGATTCCTTCCATCATGCCAACGATCGTCATTCTCTTCATTCTGTCGCTCGGCAACATATTGTCTGCCGGCTTCGATCAGATTTACCTGCTGCGAACACCCGGCAATATGCAGCTGTCTGATATTTTGGATACATACATCATCCGGATGGGCTTGCAGAGCGGTCAATATGGATACGCCACGGCCGTTGGCATGATGCAGGGCTTGATCGGTCTGGTGCTTGTCGTCATCGCGAACCGCATCTCGCGCCGCGTGTCAGAAACCTCGTTGTGGTAACGTTTCCATGGCGAAGCGGATTCTTCCTTGTCGTTGGGAGACGCCTTAGGCGTTTTTCATAAAAAAATCGTTGAAAAGGGGATAGCGCATGAACAAGCTTTGGGTCAAATTGTTCGCAATTTCACTTCTCGTGGTTGTACTGATTTCCGGCTGTACCAGCAATAATACGGGCAACGATAAGGGCAATGCGAATGCAGGGAAGGAAGCGGACGGACAAAAGAACACAGCCGCGTCAGATACAGATACGACTAAACCCGCGACATGGATCGCCGACCGCAAGATTAAAGGGCTTGTGTTCATGGGAACTGACGATTACACCGAGGATATGAACCCGGAGGTTAAAGCGAAGATCAAGGAATTAACGGGCGTAGACTTCGAGATTCAAATCATGAAAGCCGACCATTCCATCGACGGCTTGGTCGCTGGTCTGGCATCGGGCGACCTGCCCGACTTCATCGCCTTCTACTTGAACAATAGCGGCCGTCCCGAGATGCCGGTCGTGCTGAAAGCAGCACGCGAAGGCATGTTTACAGACTTGGCGCCGCTTATGAAGGACACCAAGGTATACAGCAAATATTTGCAGGACGGCTTCCTGCCGCTCGACACGCAGTTCGGCGTCATGTTCCGTCCGGAGTTTAACGGCTCGGCCTACTTCGCCCATATGAACATCAATCGCGAAGGCGGTTATACGGGCGGCGTGCCGCTCATCGGCGGTCCTTTCATCCGCAAGGATATCGCGGAAGCGCTGAACGTCGATCCGCGTACGATTACGACGACGGATCAGCTGTACGACCTCGCGAAGAAGATCAAAGCAGGCAACTTCAAAGACAAGAACGGCAAAGACGTTACGCCGATCGGCCCCGGCTATTGGGGCGGCCACGAAATCGGCAGACTGTTCCAGGACTTGGAGTGGGGCGCCGACGATCAGCGCATCATGCAGTCCAAGGACGGACAGATTCTGCACGAGGCCGAGACGCCTTATGCGCTGAAGCGGGTTGATTTCGTTAAGAAGCTGCTGAGCGAGAAGCTGCTGCAGCCGGAATTCTTCACGATGGACGAGAGCCGCGCGACAGAAGGCGCATTGAACGGCTCGTGGGCAATCATCGCCGACATGCACAGCATGCAGGACTTCGAGCAGGACGGCCACTATCTGCCGCTTGGTCCGCTTAATAACGTCGACAGCCCTTATCAGATGAAGGTTGATTTCAAATCCGGTTATTCCGCTTGGGCGATTCCAACCACGACGGAGAATCCGGAGGATATTATGAAGTTCGCTGACTTCTTGGCCAGCCGCACAGGCAAGCTACTCTGGAAATACGGCTTGGAAGGCCGCGATTACACGCTGGATGCAGACGGCAATCCGCTTGTGAAGCAAGAAGTAATCGATTTGAAAGCGAAGGACCCGAACGAAGCGAAGAAGCTCGGCTTTGACGGCGTGGGCAACAGCTGGGGCAACATTCTCGGCAGCACGGATAACGACAACACGGCCGATTTCGGTGAAGACCAATGGGGCGATAAGCTGAATCAAGGCAAGAGCAAAGGCGCGAAGGTGATCGCGGATTATTGGAACTGGGCCGACAAACGGAAGAACGCAGAAGTCATCGATGCGTATACGCCGACCTCGTTCCTGGGCGAGTTCGCGAACGGCACGGAGCTGAAGGCGGCGTTCGATAACTACAACGACAGCCTGGTTCAGGCGTATTACAGCAAGTCTGAGGACGATGCGAAGAAGATTTTGGATAACGCCTTGAAGCAGCTGAGAGCTGCCGGACTGGATGACTACCTGAAGCTGGTCGGACAGAAGAATGCCGATCCCAAAACAAAAGTGAAGTTCTAAAGATTACCCTCATCGTATCACAGCAATCGGAAAGGCGGTCTGCCTGCGTAGGTCAGCCGCCTTTCCTTCATACTTCCAGGTGCCGGGCGCGCTTCGCAGCGTAAGGCGCTAATGCAGGAGGGAAAGCATGGGCAGTGAATTTTATAAGCTCAGCAGTGGAGAGAAGCTGTTTAAGGTCATCAATTATGTGGTCATTATCGTGCTGTGCTTATCGATTATTCTTCCGTTCCTGAACATTGTGGCCTTAGCCTTCAACCCTGGCAAAGACGCGGAGAAGGGCGGGATCTTCTTCTGGCCGAGAATGTGGTCGCTGGATAACTTCAATCATGCGTTTCAGACGGCAAGCATTGGCACGGCGTTCTCGGTATCTCTGTTCCGCACGGTCGTCGGCACGGCTGCAAGCGTATTTCTAACGGCAATGGCGGCATACGCACTGAAGAGCAAGACGCTCCCCGGCGGGAAATTCTTCATGATGCTGATCTTCTTCACAATGCTGTTCGGCGGGGGCATCATTCCGTATTACATGCTGCTTAAATCGCTTCATCTGACGAACAACATTTGGGTGTACGTCATTCCAAGCCTGTACAGCGCCTGGAATCTGATCATATTCCGAACCTTCTTCCAACAGCTTCATCCGAGCCTCGAAGAATCGGCGCGCATTGACGGTTATAACGATTTTACGATTTTCCTGCGTATTATCATGCCGCTCAGCAGGCCGGTCATTGCGGTCATTTCGTTATTTTCGGCTGTGGGGCATTGGAATGACTGGTTCACTGGCGCGTTCTTCATCCGCAAGGAGAGCCTGCGGCCGTTGTCCACGCTGCTGCAAGAAATGCTGATGAGCGCGGAGGCGATGAGGGATACGCTGAATCAGTCGGCAGGGGTCAAATACGAAATGCTTGAGAAGATTCAGATCACGAGCAATTCCCTCAAGATGGCCACGATCGTCATCGTCGTCACGCCGATTATTCTCATCTATCCGTTCGTCCAGAAGTATTTTGCTAAAGGAGTAATGATCGGCTCCATGAAAGAATAAAGCAGCTTCGGAAAGGGAGGCGGCAGCCATGATAATCAATAATCCTTACGAACAAGCAGGCGTTTGGCTGAAAGGAAGCTTTCATAACCATACCACGAACAGCGACGGATGGTTTCCGCTCGAAACGGTATATAAAATGTACGGCGGCTACGATTTCCTAGGCATTTCCGATCACGACAAAATTACGAAGCACGAGGGCGAGCGGGAGATTCCCGTCGTTTTCGAAGCGATTGAAGTGAGCAGCCGGCAAACGCATATGCTGCTCGTCGAACCGCCTCACAGCATCATGGAGGGCTACAGCAATGCATTCACAATCGAGAACTACCAGCGCTTGGCGGATGCGGCGTCGGCGAACGGCGGATTCGCCGTATTCGTGCACCCGAACCGCTTCTTCTCGAATTACTGGCTGCTCGAGGATATGCTGCGCTTGGAAGGCTGCCTCGGCATCGAAGTCTATAACGGCGACGGCAATCCGGAGTACGACATTGCATTCGACAAATGGGATGCGCTTCTCTCGGCGGGACGCAGAATCTGGGGCTTCGGGAACGACGATTCCCATGTCTACGGTCAAGAGAAGCGGGCCTGGAATGTCGTTCAGGCAATCGATAACGACAAGGCGTCCATCATGGAAGCGATCAAGCGGGGCAGCTTCTACGTGTCGACTGGCTACGGCTTCGACGCGATCAGGGTCGAGGGCGATACGGTCATTGCCGACCTCCGTTCGAACGAGCTGCTGGATAAGATGTATAAATACGTAACGTTCTTCGGCAGTGACGGCCGGGTGCTCCAAGAATCGACAGGCCGGATCAAGCAGGCGAGGTATGCCTGCAGAGGCGACGAAGGCTATGTTCGGATCGCCGTTTATCTGGAAGGCGGTTATGCCGCGTTCTCCCAGCCGTTATTCGTTACGCAGGCGTAGAAACAGGAATTTCAGTACCTCTGTCGAAATTCTAGCTTCGGATGTTTAACGTGACGGATGAGGTGAAGTACGATGCAATTCAAAATCAAAGACGTGGCGAAGCTGGCCGGCGTATCTGTGACCACGGTCTCAAGGGTTTTGAACGGGGAGAAATATGTCAAGGACGATCTGAAGGCCAAGGTGAACAGGGCGATCGATGAGCTCGGCTATGCGCCAAGCCATATCGCGCGCAGCTTGGTGCGCAATAAAACGAACCTGATCGGGGTCATCGTGCCGGATTTAACGTCAAGCTTCTACGCGACGATTCTTAGCAGCATCGAGGAAGTGGCGAGCGCCAACGACTACAATCTACTCGTGTGCAACATCAGCGAGAATATCGACAAAGAGCTGAAGTATCTGAATGTGTTCCAGGAGATGCGCGTGGAAGGCATTATCATCATGCACGAGAAGATCAACGAGCCGATTCGGGCCCTTATTCATAGAATGCCAATTCCCGTTATTTTCTCCAGCGTGAAGCCGATGGATCAGAAGTTCATATCGGTCATCGTGGACGATTACAAGGCGGCCTACGACGCAACGAATTACTTGATCGAGCTGGGTCATGACGCCATCGGCTTCATCGGCGGCGACATGCGCGACATTACCTCGGGTCAGAACCGTTACATCGGCTACCGAAACGCAATGTCCGCGAGCGGCAAGAAGCTGGTGGAGGCGCATATTCGGTTTGGCGATTACAAGGTGAAGAGCGGCTACGAGCAAATGAAGCTCATGCTCGGCTCGAACAATCCGCCTACGGCGGTGTTCGCCGTGAGCGACGATATGGCGGTCGGCGCGATGAACTGCATCCGCGATCATCATTTGCGCGTGCCCGAGGATATCTCCATCATGGGGTTTGACGGCAGCCAATTGACGGAGCTGGCTCGCCCGACGCTGACTTCCATGGAGCAGCCGATCCATGAGATGGGGAAAGTGACGATGGACGTACTGCTGAAGCAAATTACGGGCGAAACGATTCCAAGCGAGGATATCATTCTCGAGCACCGCGTGGCGGCGCGCGAAAGCTGCATGAACAGGATGAAAGCGACATAAGGGACCCATCGAGATCATCACTGCCGGAGGATGTGATTCGTAGTGAAACAATATGATGTCATCGTAATCGGAGACGCCAATGTCGATTTGGTCGTAGCGGGGTGCAGCGACATGCCCGGGCCGGGGCAAGAGGTGTTTGTTCGCAATATAACGCTGCATGTTGGCGGCGGCGCGGCTTTGTTCAGCCTGTCGCTCGCCAGGCTCGGCTTAAGAACCGCCTTCAACGGCGTTCTGGGAGACGACGGCTTCGGCCAATTCGTCAAAGAACGGTTCAATCAATCTGGAATCGATACCAGGTTCATACGTACGAGCAATCGCAACAACACCGGGATATCGATTGCGATAAATCCCGAGAAGGACCGCTCCTTCATCTCGTATATGGGCTCCAATGCGGAGCTCGACCTGCAGCAGCTCGACATGCGAAGCGTCGTTCTGGGCAGGCATGTGCATTTGACAGGCTATCGCGGGAGCCGGAATCATGCGGAGTACATGGACATGACCCGGCGGATCAAAGCGCTTGGCTTGACCGTTTCCATCGATGTGGGCTGGGATGATACCGGCGAGTGGTATAAGGGCGTGTTCGAGCTGATGGAGGAAGTGAATGTCTTCTTTATGAACGAAGTCGAAGCGCAGCATTATACGGGCTGCTCATCGGCGGAGGCCTGCTTGAAGACCTTGTCGGCGCACAGCCGGCATACCGTGCTAAAGCTCGGAGCCATGGGCGCCGCGGCGGCGGTTGACGGACGCATGCTGTACAGGTCGGGCTTCGAGGTGCCGGTGGTGGATACGACCGGCGCGGGGGACGCGTTCAACGCTGGCTATATGTACGGCTTCTTGACGGGTCAGCCGCCCGAGCAATGCCTGCTGTACGCCAATGCGTGCGGCGCTATGTCCGTCAGCCAATTCGGCGGCAGCCCTGAAGCGCTGAACCATGCGGCCATGGAACAGTTCATTGCGGAGAAGGCTGGACGAACAACGGATCATTGGCAGATTGCGCAATGAGAAAAGGGGGAGCGCTTACATGAAATTCGAAATCGAAGGAGATCGTTCGACGGATACGCTGATCATGCCCATATATATCGAGGACTTGCCTCAGCTGCCGAAGCTGCGGAAGACGCCGGCCGCCGATAAAATCCAGCCTTATATGGGTGCGAGACACGCCGTCACTTGGTTTTACGGCCACAGCGGCGAGCCCGACCTCATGCTTGTCGGGTTGGGAGAGCGAACGAAGTTTCAACCTGCCGGGATCCGCGAGGCGGCGGGCAATGCGGGACGGGCGCTGCTGAAGGAGAAGCGGCAGGCGGCTGACGTATCGTTCGAGCTGCTGCAGCCTCATGGGCTCTTCGGCAGCGAGGCTGCGGACGAGATTGCCGCATGGGTCGAGGGAGCACTGCTCGGTACGTATGTGTTCGATACGTATAAGGGCCGGGCGGATGCTGACCCTGCCGTCATGCGTTTCATTGGGCAGAAGAGTCCGGCATGGACTGGGGCTGTTCGCCTCGGCGAAGTGCGCGCGCGCAGCACGATGTGGGCACGCGATCTGACCAATGAGCCGCCGAACCGGCTGCGGCCCCGCAATTTGGCGGAGCGGGCAGTGGCGCGCTTCGCGGGTACGCAGGCGCAAGTCACCGTGCATGAGGGCGAAGCGCTGGAACGCCTCGGATTCGCCGGACTGGCTGCGGTAGGCCGAGGAAGCGCGCATCCTCCCGTATTTTTGGAGATCCGTTACTGTTCTGATGCCGCGAAACCGTATACCGCTCTGATCGGCAAAGGGATCACCTTCGATACGGGCGGCATCAGCCTCAAGCGCGACAATGACATCAGCGACATGCGCATGGATATGGCCGGAGCGGCAGCGGTGCTTGGAGCCCTTGATATTCTGGTTCAAAGCGGCGCGGCAGCGAATGTGACCGTGCTTGTCCCCGCTGCGGAGAATACGCCGTCGGATCGCTCGATGCTGCCGGGCGAATTAATCCGCTACGCGAACGGGCTGACCGTTCAAGTCGGGAATACCGACTCGGAAGGGCGGCTTATCCTGGCCGATGCGTTGATTTACGCCCATCGCCTCGGCGCGGCGGAGGCGATCGATTTGGCCACGCTGACGTATTCCGTCGTCGGCGCGCTCGGCTCCAAGGTTGCCGGCATCTTGGGCGATGACCGTTTGGCGGACGCCCTGAAAACCGCAGGCAAACCGTTTGGCGAGCACGTTTGGCAGCTCCCTTTGGTGGATGAATACGAATCGTATATGGACAGCGATTATGCCGACGCCTGCAACATCAGCCGGGTAGGCGAAGCGGGAGCGATTACGGCTTCTTTATTCCTGCGTAAATTCGTTCATCCTGACCTTGCTTGGGCGCATATCGATATGAACGGTCCGAAAGACGCCTCCTCCGCCAAAGGCGAGTTCGCCGTTGGAGCGACGGGCTTCGGCGCACGCATGCTGGCCGCCTATCTGATGAAGCAGGACAAGTCGTAACAGGGTCCGTCCAAATCGATTGCGAAAAGGATGAATACAATGGATCAAACCATACAGGCTGCCGCGTTGGTAACGCCGTCCGAACGCCAGCTCGTTTGGCAGGAGATGGAGTTCTACGGCTTCATTCACTATACGGTCAATACCTTTACGAATTTGGAATGGGGTCACGGCAGCGAGGACCCGGCTGTCTTCAATCCGGCGGAGCTCGACGCCTCCCAGTGGGTAGAAGTATGCAAATCGGCGGGGATGAAGGGATTGATCTTAACCTGCAAGCATCATGACGGATTCTGCTTATGGCCGAGCCGGTATACCGATCATTCGGTCAAAAGCAGTCCGTGGAAAGCCGGCAAAGGCGATTTGGTGCGCGAGGTTGCCGACGCTTGCCGCGCTGGCGGCATACGCTTCGGCATCTATCTCTCGCCATGGGATCTGCATGAACCGACCTATGGCGATTCGGAGGCTTACAATGCTTATTTCTTGAACCAGCTCCGGGAGCTTCTGACGGAATACGGCGATATTTTTTGTGTATGGTTCGACGGCGCATGCGGGGAAGGGCCGAACGGCAAAAGGCAGGTATACGACTGGGATCGTTATTATCGCTTGATCCGCGAGCTGCAGCCGAATGCCGTTATCTCGGTATGCGGGCCGGATGTGCGCTGGTGCGGCAATGAAGCCGGCCATACGCGCACGGCGGAATGGAGCGTCGTACCGGCGTCGATGCGGGACAACGAGAAGATTCAGGAAAATTCGCAACAAGCGGACGACGGCGAATTTGCCAAGCGTATCCATTCGCAGGACGACGATCTTGGGAGCCGCGACGTCATACGGGATGCGGGAGAACTTGTCTGGTACCCTGCGGAAGTGAATACCTCGATCCGCCCAGGTTGGTTCTATCATGCCGAAGAGGATGATCGCGTCAAGACGCTCGACGAACTGCTGAACGTGTATGTTCGGTCGGTCGGGGGCAATGCTGCCTTCCTGCTGAACCTGCCGCCCGACAGGCGCGGCTTGATCCATGAGAACGATGCGAAGCGGATGGGGGAACTCGGGCAGGCAATTCGGAACATGTTCCCGGTCGATTTGTGTGCGAAAGCGACCGCTGCTGCTTCGTCGGAATTGGACGACCGTCATGGGGCAGACAAGCTGTTTGACGGCAATTCGGATACCTTCTGGCGACCGCTGGAAGGCATGGAACAAGCTGAACTCATTATCGACCTGCAGGAGAAGCAATCCTTCGATGCCATCATCCTCATGGAGCAGATCCGACTCGGTCAGCGCATTGAGAGCTTCGTTCTGACATGGAAAGACGGCGAAGAATGGAAGGCGCTGGATCAAGGAACGGTGGTTGGCTATAAGCGCATTTGCCGGTTTGGCAAGGTGAGCGCCCGTTACATCAAGCTGACCATCACGGCATCCAGATGGTTTCCGACGTTGAGAAGCTTCCAAGCGTACTTAAGTCATTAAATGGTCTTGAGAGCGAGACAAGACAAGACAAGGAGGGTTCACATGGCGCGTCCTGAATTGAAATATCGGCCAGACGGCACGTTCCATATCCTGCAATTCACGGATATGCATGTTAAAGACGGGTTTGAAATCGAAAAGGATGCTCGAACGCTGGCGCTCATAGAGCAAATCATCGCGGAGCGGAAGCCGGACCTCATTGTCCTTACAGGCGATGTGATCTCCAGCTATGACGTGGAGGATCAAGAAGGAACCTTTCGCCGCGCCATTGCCGGCGTCGTGCGATCCGGGATTCCGTTCGCCGTTATTTACGGGAACCATGATTCGGAGAAAGGCATCACGCGCCGGGAATTGAACGGCATTTTAGCCGAATTTGAATCGAGCCTGGCGGAGGACGGCCCAGAGGACATACACGGCGTAGGCAATTATCGGTTGGCCATCGCAAGCTCGACGGGCGATGCGGACGCAGCCGTGCTGTATTTCTTCGATTCGGGCGACTACGGACCGGATCCGGTTGAAGGCTACGGCTGGATTCATCCGGATCAGATCCAGTGGTACATGGCGGAATCCAGCAAATCCAGCAGGAAGAACGGCGGACCGCTGCCAGCGCTCGCCTTTTTCCATATTCCCATTCCGGAATACGAGCAAGTTTCCAAGCATGGGACGATAACAGGCCACAAAGGCGAGGAAGTGTGCTGCCCTAAGCTCAACAGCGGACTGTTCACGGCGATGCTGGAAATGGGGGATGTCATGGGAACCTTCGCCGGTCATGACCACGATAATGATTACGTCGGCGAGCTCTACGGCATCCAGCTGTGCTACGGCCGCGTGACAGGGCATAACACGTACGGCAAGCTGGAACGCGGAGCGAGGGTGATCGTTCTGAACGAAGGTGAACGAACATTCGAGACATGGGTGCAGCTGGAAAAGGAAAAATGACATTCCTCTCCTGGACGACAAGGCTTTTCAGTTCATTTTCCCGTTCTAAATAGAAAAGCGAGGCTTGAATCAACGGCATGTTCGGCTCGGGCCTCGTTGCCTCTGCCGCAATGAAGGCCACAAAGGCTGTCTGATGGTGAACTCGTCAATGGAGTTTGGCTTAACCGACAGCAAAGTAGCGGATGAGGTTGAACATATGTTTAACGATGTTGAGCTTATTCTGGAAAAAGTGATTCGGTAGGGACAAGAAGCGGGAGAGATTACAACGCGCTTCGAAAGTCGGGAACTAGCGGACTTTCTAGTCAAAAATATAAATCAACCTAATTGTTCCAGGGTGGCTCCTGCCTCTCCAAACCTCGACATGGTTCGAGGTTTTTTGTCGTGCCTAACCCGATGTGCCTAATATTATATTGTTTACATTTGCGTATGCAGCACATTAACGGACGGATCGAACATGAGTTTGCCGCGTAACTGGTATATATTCCTATTCGGTGATTCATACTATACCAACATAAGTCAGTAAGGAGGACATGCCATGCCTGGTAAGGACGAACGGGAACAAACGGTCAACTGTCTGGATCGATCCATTGCCGACAAACTTGCCAAAATCCAGAGGGAGCTTGGCGACAGCGATGATTTAATTGTAAAAAAGTTCCGCTGCTTGCAGGCCTGGCATGCCGTTGCGATTTATATTGATGGACTGGTGGACACTCAACTGCTTCATAACTCGATCCTTAAGTCGCTTCTGCTCAAACAGGAGTTCGGGGAATTGGATCCGCTAACTGACGATGACCGACTGGAATATTTGCAGCAGTATATTTTAATTGCGGCCCATAGCGGCACGTTTTGCACATATAAGGAATTATACGACCGGCTGCTCACCGGTCACGCTGTTCTGATTCTGGAAGATGAGGGGGAGGGTCTATGGATTGACGTTGCCGGATTAAAGGAGCGAAGCGTGGGCGAGCCGCAATCCCATGCGGTCGTGCGCGGACCGATGGAAGGGTTTGCCGAGAACATCCGGACCAATACGGCGCTCATCCGCAGACGCATTCGCGACCCGAGTCTATGGATTGAATCCAAACAAATCGGCAAAGTCACCCATACAAGCGTAGCTGTAATGTATATCAAAGGAATTGCTGACGAAGGGGTACTCGAAGAGCTGAGGTCGAGACTCGATCGCATCGATATTGATGGCATTCTTGAAAGCGGCTATATCGAGGAGGAAATTCAGGACAAGGTAAGAACGCCTTTTCCTACCATTTACAATTCGGAACGTCCGGATACGATCGCGGCGGGACTGCTGGAAGGAAGAATAGCCATCGTGGTGGACGGGACTCCGTTTGTCCTTTTAATCCCGGCTTTGTTCGTGCAATTCTTCCAATCGCCGGATGATTATTACCAGCGTGCAGACATCAGCACGTTGATTCGCCTTCTACGCTATTTGGCCTTCTTTATCGCCCTGCTCGCTCCGGCGATGTATATCGCCATCTCGACTTTTCACCTTGAAATGCTGCCGACAAACTTGATTATCAGCATTGCAGCGCAGCGGGAAGGGGTTCCGTTCCCGGCATTCATCGAGGCGCTGCTCATGGAATTGACCTATGAGATCTTGCGTGAAGCCGGCGTTCGCATTCCCAGAACGATCGGACAGGCGGTTTCGATCGTCGGTACGCTTGTCATCGGGCAGGCTGCCGTCGCAGCGGGCGTCGTATCCGCGGCAATGGTCATCGTGGTATCGATTACGGCGATTTCAAGCTATGTCATACCCGAAAACGGTCTGTCCAGAGCAGTGCGAATGCTGCGGTTCTGCATCATGTTTCTTGCTGCCTCGTTCGGACTGCTCGGTATTTGGCTTGGATTAATGGCTGTTCTTCTCCATTTGACGACGCTGAGGTCGTTTGGCGTGCCGTATATGAGCCCTTTCGGGCCTTTCGTTGCAGCTGATGTGAAAGACAGCATATTTCGTTTGCCTTGGAATCGGATGAAGACGCGGCCCGTTTATAATTCCACGACGGACAGGTTGAATAACCGGAACGGCACGCGGCAGAAGGTGAGCGTCTCGAGAAGGAGAAAATCATGATCCCCAAATTAATGATGGTCATGCTCCCCGTTATGATGGCTTTCATGTTGGCAGGGTGCTGGGACCGTAAGGAATTGAACGAGCTGGGCATCGCTGTCGCGATCGGCGTAGACCGCGCTCCGAAAAACCAACTCAAGGTAACGGCCCAGGTCGTTATTCCTTCGGAGGTCGCAAGCAGCCAGTCCTCCAAGAAAGGCGGACCCAGCGTTACGTTGTACGAGTCTGTTGCCCCGACCTTTATGGAGGCCATTCAGAAAATGACGGAAATCAGCCCGCGCAGGGTGTATTTGGGTCATATCAAAATGTTCATCTTCGGCGAATCGCTTGCCCGCAAAGGGATCGCCGAAGTCGTGGAAGCGATGGTTCGCGAACCCTCTACCCGATCGGACTATTATGTCGCGGTGGCCGAAGGGAGAACGGCCTCGGACATTTTGCAAATCACGACGCCTCTCGAATCGATCCCGGCCAACAAGATGTTTGCGTCATTGGATGCATCGTCCGAAACTTGGGCGCCAACCGCCAAGGTGACCGTGGATGAATTGATGAACAATTTGCTGACTTCCGGCAGTCCGGTCTTGACGGGAATCCAACTGGTTGGCGATTTTCGGGAAGGTAAAGTCAATTCCGTACACAATAATGAAACAACGAAGCCCGCTGCCCAGCTTCAATTTACCGGGCTGGGGGTTTTCAAGAAGGATCGGTTGATCGGATGGCTGAACGAGGATGAGAGCAAAGGCTATAACTTCATCAAAAACCAGACCAAGCAAACGGTAGGGCATTCTGATGTTCCCGGAGGCCGAGTCGGCGTTCATGTGCTCCGAAGCAAGACGGAAGTCAAAGCATCGGTCGTCAATGGCAACCCCGTCATTCGGGTCAAGCTGAACAGCGTAGCCACATTGACGGAAGTTCAAGGCACCGAAATAGAGATCGGCAGTCAGCAGAATATTCGATTGCTCGAGCAAGAAGGCGATAAACGGGTAACCGATCTGATGAAGCTAACGGTTGATTCGGCCCGCCGCAAATATAAGTTCGATATTTTTGGCTTCGGGCAGCTTATTCATGAAACGGATCCCAAAGCGTGGAAGCGCATGGAAAAAAATTGGGATCAAATCTTCATGAAAATGAAAATTGATTATTCGGTGCATACGAGAATCACCAAACTAGGCACGTTGCTCGATACGTTCCAGAAAGAAATGAAGGGGTGAGGGAATGCTGGGCACCGTCTTTGTCCTGTGCGTTGCCGCAGCCGTGGCTTATAGAGAGCTGCCGCGGCTGCTCCGGCAGCACCAGCGGAAGGAAGCTGCCGTATTTCTAATGATGCTGCTCGCTGGCGCTCTCTTCAGCGAGGTGGCTGTGACTGGACAGAGGACACCCAGCCCTTTAAAGCTAATCGAGATCATTTACGGACCTTTGAATCAGCTGTTAAATCGTTTGTTGGAATGATGGAGGAATCATGATGAGACTGGAAAAAGGAAGGATCGGGGTCAGGCAGCTCGTTGTGCTCGTATTTTTGTGTGCGGTCGGAGACATGTTCCAGCTCTATCCCTCCGTCGTAGCCTCCTTGGCGCATCAGGATGCTTGGATATCGGCTTTGCTAGGTATTATCGGGGGTGTAATCGTGACCGCTGTCCTGCTGCTTGCAGATCGGATCGCTTCGGACTTATCGCTGATCGAAACCTGCATCCACGTTCTTGGCGCTGTGCCGGGGTTCGTCCTTTCCATCTGGTATCTCTTTTACTTTGTTATGGTTTGTTCCTATCTGGTGAGGGAGATGGGAGGGTTTATGACAACGGAAATTTTCATGTCCACTCCTATCCAAATTGTCCATTTATTGCTAATTATGCTGATCTTGTGGGGCATGAAAGCGGGCCTTGAGGCGATCGGAAGAAGCGGCGAAATTATTCTACCGGTATTCCTCCTGGCAGCTGCCATCCTCGTCGTATGCCTGCTTCCGCAAATGCAATTCCATTATTTGAAGCCGGTTGGGGAACACGGACTTGCGCCCATCGCGCGCGGGATGGTGACAGGAACCTCGTTTCCGTTCGGCGAACTGTCCGCGGTTCTTATGATCCTTCCTTACGTTAAAAGACAGCCTCATTTGGCGAGGGAAGTTCTCTTCGGATCCATTGCAGCCGGGCTGGTCTTTTCGGTGACCACAACCGTATCGCTCGCCGTCTTGGGTCCCAACTTGACGGGCTACAGTACCTATTCGATGTACGTACTGGCTCAAAAAATAAATATCGGCAATTTTTTTCAAAGAATTGAAGCGCTTATGGCAATCGCTTATTTAATCTCGACGTTTTTTAAAGCGGTCCTCTTTTTTTACGCCTTTACGGCAGGCACGGCGCAGCTCTTTCGACTCAGGCAAATACGTCCGCTTTACCTTCCGGGGGGCTTCCTCGTTTTTGGCTTGGCGATGATCATCGCTCCGGATGTAACCTATTACCTAAAAACGATTGTTACGCCATGGATGTATTGGGATTTGACCAATGGGTTGGTGCTTCCGCTCTTCTTATGGCTGATTTATAGGATCAAGAGAAAATGGAATGATGCCCTCACCCCTACAACAAATAAGTAAATGTGATATTTACCGTCAGTATGAACACAAACGGACATAATTTATAGGTATTATTTGGGTGATTGGGCATAACCGGCAATCCGGGTAATAACATTTTGCCGCGAATCCGGGACACGCAGCGCGTATTCGAGCATCCAGTTATCACGGGTCATTAACAAGCGTTCTCGGCCCCGATTATTTGCTTCGCACCCATCGCCATAGGCATTACAACTCGATTCCTAAGCCGGGCGACTGGCATAAAGACAGCTATTGGGGCTACGCCAAAATGCGCAATCATCATCCATGGTGGGCGATGATCATGAATGTGCTCGGTACGCCGCTTTAAGTTAAAATTCGAGTTCATGCGTACAACGGCCCCGGCTTCGCCGTCATGGGATAACCAAGAACATTCGTGGTCGGCGGTGCAATTGGATGCCGATGCCGTGGAATCCGGTGTGATCGGAGTAGAAGTGTGGAACTGGCTTTCGGGTGAGATCGGCAGTTTGGCTGGTACCCAATCCGAAGATCCGGCGCGAATTCGGGTATTCGCGCTAGGGCAAACCACTGGACAAACGACAGGCAAACCATCGTTGTCCCGTCTTTGTGGGAGGATGGTTTGCCTTTTCTTTGTTCTGATTCCATGGTCCTATTCGAATGCGTTCCGCGGTGTGTTAGCATAACAATTAAGGATGTTAATTACTGGAATACGCACACGGTAACGAAGGGGGCGCGGAGCATGGAAGCGCATATGGATAAGAAGGCGCATGCGCCTCGTTCCGGCAAGACAGCACCGCCTGAGCAGGACCGTCAGGAGAAGGCGCAGGGAGCGGCGAGCCGGCTTGGGTCTGCGGCCGGCTCGAACGGCATGTCGGCTGCGCAGGCGATCGGCCTGCAGAAGCTGATCGGCAACAGAGCCGTCGCGCAGCTGATGCAGAACCGCACGCAGCCGCCGCACGGAGAGAATCGCGGCGCAGCGAGGACGGGCACGGGCGGCAAGGCGAGCCCGCCGATGCAGCTTAGAGTGATCGACCACGATATATACAGCGAGTACGACGAGAACAAGGCGAAGGAGTCGACCAAGCTCCTGTTTCTGGCGGCCGAGCAGGAGGACAGTCTGATTGCCTGGGAGCAGGCGGCCAAGCTGCTGCTTGGGAGGATCAAGAGCCTGCGGAGCAACGAGATGGTCAAGGATAAGGCGGAAGCCGGACTCGAAGCGATGACGGTCAAGCTCGGCGAGATCAGCACGGCGAAGGCGACGGCAGTAAGCGAAATGACGAAGCTGATCCAAGCATATCAGACGCATGCGAAGCCGCCTGTCATCAGGAAGGGCGGGTCTGGGTCGGCCAGGGATCGCCTGCGGGTGATAGCCGAGTTAAGGGCTAATGCGGATAATACCGTTAAACGGGCCATCCAAGGCAGCGCGGATCTTGTGCAGGAGGGTTATACCAGTATTCAGGTAAAGCATGGCGAGATGGATACGTTCGTGACCAGGCTGCAGCAGGAAGCAAGCGACAAGAAGAAAGGGAAATCGAGCTTCGAGAAGCTCCAAAGCGCGCACGGCACCGCATCGGAGCAGGGCGGTTTGTTCGAAATGGCGAAGGAGCTCCGCATTGAAGTGCCGGAGTCGATCCATGAGCTGCAGCTGGATTCGTCCGCGAAAGCAGGCGACAAGCAGTGGATCGAGGCAGGCGAGAGCGCTTCGAAGGGCTCGGCGCAGCTGGAGAAGCTGCGGAACATGGTTGATTCGGCCGCTGCGAATAAACGCAAATACGAGGAGCAGCTGAAGGAGCTTCCGTTCTGCCTGCAAGTGAAAGGGGAGCTCGAGCGGCTCAAAATCAAAGACGGCGGCGAGCTGACGGACATGCTCGATGCCAGGAAAGACGCGATGGAGGATGCCCGGAACCAGAATTGGGCAGGCGCGAAGGATAAGGCGCTTAAAGCGATGCGGCTGGCCCGCAAGCTGGACGGCCTGGCCGACCGCTTCCGTAATTATTCCCGTACCGGCGGCGTTAAAGACAAGCTGCTGGCCGGTTCAATTCGGGAAATATTCATCAAATTGAACGAGCGGCCCTCGTACACGAACGAAGAGGCGCTCGAGTATATGCAGGACATCTATGAGCAGCAGTGTGCCGTAAGCCGATATAATTGGCTGACCTTCCTCGGCATAGCCGGGAATATCATCGTCGGCAGCGATAGCAATCACTTTACGACCTTTAACGATTCCGTCCCGATGAGGGCCTCGTTTACGGTGTATAACCAAACGGCCGCAGATCTATGCGACGAGCTGTTCGGCGTCGGCAACGAGATGCTCCGCCTGCATTCAACACGCGTCGTGGGCGCGGAGCGATACCACCGTTATTGGCAGACAAGCGGCCAAGCGGATCCGATCTATTCGGCCAATGTTACGAATGACGACCTTGCGAATACGAATCCCACCGCCTACGGCGAGCTGAATGCGCGCTATGGCATCATGCGCCGCCATATGATGAAGAAGGTGGAGGAAGCGATTGAGCTGCATGGACGCGTCGGCACCAACGACCGGGGGCAGCAATTGACATACGACTAGCAGCGGGTGCAAGGCCCGCCAGGAAGACCGTCTGGCGGGCTGCCCGGACGGTTCTTTTGCATGAGTACTTCTGCTGTAAGAGGCTTGCGCGGAGGAGGGACAGATTCTTTTTGCACGCGGGCTGGTTATTATGGTTTAATTAGAAGCTTCCATTCGAAACAGGAGCTTGAAAGGAAACTCTCTAGTGATCATTGGGCAAACTAATAAGACTGCGGACTTCGATTGCGCCCGGAGGAGGACAGAGGAGATAGATGGACGTTAACGTGAACGACACGAAGGAAATCGCGGAAATTTGTTTGTTAGCCGGCAAGCTGATGCTGAGTAACGGCGCCGAAACCTACAGGGTAGAGGATACGATGATGCGCATCTCGCAAGCCTATGGATACAGCGGCGCGAACAGCTATGTGACGCCTACCGCGATTCTATTCTCCATCGAAGGGGCGGAATCGGCGCAACTGGCGCGCATATCGAATCGTACGATCCGCCTGGATAAAGTCACTGAGATCAACAGCATTTCCAGAAGGATCAGCGGCGGGGAGATCACCGTAAGCGAGGCGTTTCGGCTGCTCAAAGAAATCGAAGCGTCGCGCAAGCACTATCCGCTGTGGTTCAGCACTTCGGCAGCTGCCATAGCGAGCGGATGCTTCATGATTATGTACGGCGGTATTTGGAGCGACTTCCTGCCTGCGGCGATTGCGGGCGGCGGGGGCTACTTCTCGATTGTGATCGTGCAGCGGTATATTCATATTAAGTTCTTCACAGAATTCATTGCCTCGCTGCTGGCAGGTCTGCTCTCGATCGTGCTCGTAAGCAGCGGCTTCGGCCATCAGTTCGATAAAATCTTGATCGGCTCGGTCATGCCGCTGGTGCCGGGCTTATTGATTACAAACGCCGTTCGGGACCTGATGGCGGGGCATCTGGTTTCGGGGTTATCCAAAGGCTCGGAGGCGTTCCTCACCGCCTTTGCCATTGGAGCCGGCATCGTAGCCGTATTAAGCTGGCTGAGTTAAGGGAGGCATGTACGAATGATTGCAGCACATATAATAACGAGCTTCATCGCTTCCATGGCGTTCGGCATCCTGTTCTACGCGCCGCGCGAAGCCATTATTCATTGCGGCTTCATTGGGATGCTGGGCTGGATGACGTACCTCGTGTGCAGCTGGAGCATGGATCCCGTGACGGCAACGCTGTCCGCGTCGTTCGCGGTGACCATTACCGGCCATCTATTCGCCAAGGTGCACCGAAAGCCGATTATCGTATACAGCATCTCAGGCATTATCCCGCTCGTGCCGGGCGGCTTGGCTTACGAGGCGATGCGGCAGTTCGTGCAGAAGCAGTATCCGGCTGCGCTAGGAACGGCTGCCGAGGCGTTCCTCATATCCGGCGCAATCGCGGTCGGCCTGGTCGCCTCCGAAGTGCTGAACCAAATCGTCAAACGGGCATCGAGCGAGAAGAATTCTCTTCACAACGAATAAATGACTAGCGCCCCTGGTTTGCACGCTGCATATTCACGCCGGGTTGGGACAAGATGAGAGAATGAAGAGAGAGCGGTGAATGATGAGCGCAAGAGGTGGATAGATGTTTAAGTTGCTGCCTTTAATGCTGGAGCGGGTCGGCCTTCTGTTGATTGCCGTCTTTTTGCTGTCCCGCATGAAAGCCTTCCGCCATATGATCCATCAGGAGAAGGACGGCAAAGAGAAATGGCTATTGATTGCCATATTCGGAGCATTCGGCATTATTAGCAACTATACCGGGATCGAAGTCGAGCAGGGGCTTATTTCCGTGTACGGCTGGCAGACGGACGTGCACGAGCACAGCGCAATTGCCAATACTCGGATTTTGGGCGTGGCGCTCGGCGGGTTTCTTGGCGGTCCGATCGTCGGCTTGGGCGTCGGGGCGATTGCCGGCTTCCATCGGTTGACGCTGGGCGGGTATACGGCAGTTGCCTGCGGCATCTCGACGCTGCTGGCCGGCATCGTGACGGGGCTGATCAGCCCGTATCTTCGCTTGAACGGAAGAATCTCTTTGTGGCGGGCCGTCCCAGTCGGCATCGTGATGGAGTGCATCCAGATGGGGCTTATCCTCCTGATCGCCAAGCCCTTCGAAGACGCGCTTAAACTCGTGACCGTTATCAGCGTGCCGATGATCACGATTAACGGGTTCGGTACCCTTCTGTTTCTGCTCATCATCCAAACGATTCAGCAGGACGTGGAACGCACACGGGCGCTGCAAACGCACAAAGCGCTTTATATTGCCGACTTGACGCTTCCTTATTTCAGAAAAGGATTAAATCCGAAGGCGTGCCAGGATGCGGCGGCGATCATACTGAAATGGACGAACGCGGATGCCATATCGATTACGGATCAGCATCGCGTCCTTGCGCATGCCGGTGCGGGATCCGATCACCATATACCGCTGCAAGCGATATCCACGCTATTGACGAAGAAGGTATTGGAGCATGGAGAGATACTGACGGCGAATGCCCCGGAAGAGATTCAATGTGAAGAGAAGCACTGCCCTTTGCGAGCGGCCATCGTGCTTCCGCTGAGCGTGCATAACAAGACGGCGGGAACGTTGAAGCTGTATTTTACCGATCGGAGCCGAATGGACCAGGTGGAACAAGAGCTTGCGGAAGGGCTGAGCAGACTGATCTCCACCCAGCTGGAATGGGCGGACGCGGAGCTGCAGAGCAAGCTGCTGAAGGATGCCGAAATCAAAGCGCTGCAGGCGCAGGTGCATCCGCATTTCCTGTTTAATGCCATTAATACGATTTCCGTGCTCTGCCGGACAGACCCGGAGAAGGCAAGGCAGCTGCTGCTGCAGCTGAGCGTGTTTTTTCGCAGCAACCTTCAGGGAGCGCGCCAGATGCTGATCCCGCTGCACAAGGAACTGGAGCATGTGGAGGCGTATTTGGTATTGGAAAAGGCTCGTTTCCCCGAAAAATTCACCGTGGATACAGTCATTGATCCTTCACTCGAGCAGGTGCTGATTCCGCCTTTCACCATTCAGCCTCTGGTGGAGAACGCCATACGCCATGCCTTCTCGGCATTCGAAGAAACCAGAACCGGGCATATCTCCATTCGGGCGTACAGAGAGGACGACAAGCTGGTCTTGATCACCAAGGACGACGGAAAAGGCATTCCGGCCGACCTGCTCGCATCGCTTGGCAATCGAACGGTCAAATCGGAGCAGGGAACCGGTACGGCCTTGCATAATATTCAGCGGCGAATCGCGGAAATTTATAACGGCGAAGCCGCATTTCTCATCCGGAGCGAGGCCGGAACGGAAGTGACGCTGAGGGTGCCTATCAAATACAGCAGTCAGGGGGACTGACCTACGGATATGTTAAAGGCTTTTATCGTAGACGACGAGCCGCTGGCAAGAGAGGAATTGACGTACATCCTGCGCCGCAGCAAACGGGTGGAGGTCATCGGCGAAGCCGGGAACGTGAAGCAGGCGCTGGAGCAAATTAAGCAATTGGCGCCCGATGTTGTCTTCTTGGATATCCAGTTGTCGGAGGACAGCGGCATGGAGCTTGCGGCGGTACTGCAGAAGCTTGAGCTTCGGACAGACATCGTGTTTGCTACGGCCTACGACGAGTATGCCTTGAAGGCATTTGAGCTGAATGCCGCCGACTATATTCTGAAACCGTTCGACGAAGCGCGGATTAAGAAGACAGTCGAAAAAATCATCAGCCATCGGGAACGGCAGGATAACAAGCCTGTATCCGCCGCCCTTCATCATGCTCACTCCTCTGGGCGGATCGATAAATTGGCCATATCCGTAGAAGACCGCATCTTGCTGGTCAGCCTAAGCAGCATTCTGTACATCAGCTCGGCGGAGGGGAAGACCGAAATTGCTGTGGGCGATAACCGTAAATATACCGTGCTTGAGCCGCTTGTTGCCTTTGAGCAGAAGCTGCTAGGGACATCAATTGTTCGCGTCCATCGTGCGTATCTCGTCAATCAAGACGCCATCGTCGAAATCCAGCCCTGGTTCCATTCCACCTACAATCTGATCATGAAAGACGGATCGGCTGTACCCGTCAGCCGGACATTCATCAAGGAGCTGAAGCATAGGATCGGCTTCTAACTGAAATAGCATGAATGGCGGCATCTGCTGATTTGAAAGCGATTGCAATTCGAAGATGAATTTTTGCCTCTCGTCCCTAGAACCTTGCGTTTTGTCCTGAAAATCGATCGTTTCGCTTTTCATTTAGTATGATCGTACCAGAAGGACATCTTGTGAGAACAAGGGAGGCCAAAAGAATGAATGCGATTACAATCGTAATTGGATCTATCTGTATATTGATGATCGCTTACCGGCTGTACGGCACGTTTTTTACGAAAAAAGTACTTCGGCTCAGCGACGACACGCCGACGCCCGCGCATCTGCTGGAAGATGGCAAAGACTATGTCCCAACCAATAAATGGGTAACGTTCGGCCACCACTTTGCGGCGATAGCTGCGGCGGGCCCGCTCGTCGGTCCGATTCTGGCGGCGCAATTCGGCTATCTGCCGGGACTGCTGTGGCTGCTGATCGGAGCGGTGATCGGGGGAGCGGTTCATGATGCCGTCGTCTTGTTCGCATCGATGCGCAAGAACGGGAAATCGCTGTCCGAAGTGGCGAAGGATGAGCTTGGGCCGGTCGCCGGCATCTGTACGGGACTTGCCATGCTGTTCATTATCACGATTACGATGGCGGGCCTGTCCATGGTCGTGCTTCATGCCTTGGAGAACAACCCTTGGGGAACGTTCGCCGTTGCCAGCACGATTCCGATCGCCATGGGCGTCGGTCTTGTTTACAAGAAAACCGGTAATTTGAGATGGACATCGACGGTAGGCTTCGCGCTGATCATGGTCGCCATCGTCATCGGGCCCTCCATCCAAGGTACGGTCATCGGCGATTGGCTGACGATCGATGCCAAGACGTTGGCGCTTATCCTGCCGGTATACGCGTTTTTCGCAGCCGCGCTGCCGGTCTGGTTCCTGCTCGCGCCTCGGGATTATTTAAGCAGCTTTATGAAAATCGGCGTGTTTATCGCGTTAATTATCGGCGTCTTCATCATTAATCCAAGCGTGCAATTCCCTGCCTTCACGGACTTCATCGGAGGCGGCGGACCGATCATAGCAGGACCTGTTTGGCCGTTTATCTCCATCACGATCGCCTGCGGTGCCATTTCCGGCTTCCACGCCTTTATCGGTTCCGGTACGACGCCTAAAATGATCAACCGTTGGACCGACATCAAAGCGGTCGGCTTCGGCGCCATGCTGGTTGAGTGCGTCGTGGGCATTATGGCGCTTATCGCAGCCGTGTCGCTGCAGCCTGCCGACTACTTTGCGATCAACGCCAAACCGGAAGTGTTTCAAACCTTGGGCATGCATGTCGTTCATCTGCCGCAGCTAAGCCAAGAAGTCGGACTCGGCTTGGAAGGAAGAACGGGCGGAGCGGTTACGCTGGCCGTCGGGATGACGTACATTTTCACGAAAATCCCGTGGTTTCATCAAATGGCGCCGTATTTCTTCCAGTTTGTCATCATGTTCGAAGCGGTCTTCATCTTGACGGCGATCGATGCCGGAACGCGGGTATCCCGTTACCTGATTCAGGATTTCGTCGGTGAGCTGTACAAACCGCTTAAGCGGGTCGACTGGCTGCCGGGCACGATTTTTGCCAGCGCGCTGGCTTGTCTGCTATGGGGCTACTTGCTCTCCTCGGGCGACATTGGTTCAGTCTGGGCGTTGTTCGGGGTTTCCAACCAGCTCATGGCGACGATCGGCCTCATGATCGGCGCAACCGTGGTCTTGAATATCGCAAGCAAACGGCGTTACATGCTCACTTGCCTGATCCCGCTTGCGTACCTGTTCGTGACGGTCAACTATGCCGGGTATTGGATGGTAAAGAACGTCTACCTCAATTCGGCGTCGCCTGGCTACAATGTGCTGAACGCGGTTCTGTCCATTACGATGCTGATTCTAGGTCTTGTCATCATGGTCGCGTCGATCAAGAAATGGATGCAGATCTTGAGCTCGCCGCGGGTGAAGATGGAAGCTTTAACGTCATAATTCACACAAAAATCATGGGGACCCTGGCTCAGGGTCCTGTTTGTTTTTTCACCTGCGATTATAATTACAGTTGTGACAGAGAAAAATAACAGTAGTGGACCCGAAGATTATGCTAATTATTTGATTTCATATTGCGAAATGAGGGATTTTACCAATGCTAGTTGCGGGAATCGATATCGGCACGACGTCGATCAGCGTCGTCGTTGCTTCGGCGGAAACCGGCGAGACGCTTGCAGTCGTCACGAGAAAGAATGACGCCGCGCTTGAAACGGACCGGAGCTGGGAGCATATACAGGATCCGGAACGGATCTTTGCAATCGTCGAGGAATTAATCGCGGAATGCTCGCGCCACTGGCCGGACGTTACCGCCATCGGCGTATCCTGCCAAATGCACGGCATGCTTTACGTGAACCGGGAAGGCCGCAGCGTCAGCCCGCTCTATACGTGGCAGGACGGTCGGGGCGATCTGCCGATGAAGACCGGCGAGGATACATACTCGCTTCATCTCGGCAAACTGGAGGGCCATTCGCTGAGCAGCGGATACGGACTGGTGACGCATTATTACAACACGCTAAACGGCGAAGTGCCCCCCGATGCTGCGCACCTATGCACGATTGGCGATTACGTCGTCATGAAGCTGACCGGCTCGGCAGTTCCGGTCATGGATCCGTCCAACGCAGCGGGCTTCGGGATGTTTGCGACGCAGGCGCTGGCCTTCGAAACGAAAGCGGTGAAGCGGGCGGGTATGGACGCGGCGATGCTGCCGCGGATTTGCGAGGGTTACGCTGCGGCGGGCGTAACGCCGGACGGCAAGAAGGTAGCTTGCGCGATCGGCGACAACCAGGCGAGCTTCATCGGCTCCGTCCCGCAGCTGGAGCATATGCTGCTGGTTAATATCGGAACCGGCTCGCAGATTTCGATCTATACCGAGGGTTACGAGGAGATTGCGGGGCTAGAGACGCGGCCTTTCCCAGGCGGCGGCTTCCTTCTCGTAGGCGCGCCGCTCAGCGGGGGTAAATCCTATGCGCTGCTGGAGCGGTTCTTCAAGGAGACCTGCCGTTCGTTCGGCATCTGCATCGATGACGACGATATCTACGATCGGATGAACGAGATGGCAGGCAAAGCGCTGGAAGACGGCGCAGAGCTGCTCCGGTTCGGCACGCAATTCTACGGTACGCGCCACGATCCCCTTGTGCTGGGCCATATCGCTGGACTCCGGCCGGATAATTTCACGCCGGGGCATTTCGCCGCTGGCGTTCTCGGCGGTATCGTCGACGAGCTGATGGGTTATCTCCATCTACTGCCGGGCAGGCTGCTTAACCAGATTCAGCAGGCCGCCGGCTCGGGTAACGGTATCCGCAAAAATCCGGTCATGCAGCAGCGGCTGCAGGATCGTCTGAATATGCCGCTGTTTCTGTCGGGAGCGCAGGAAGAAGCCGCGTTCGGCGCCGCTTTGTATGCAGCGTCAGCGGCGGGCATGTTTCCGGATTTGAAAGCTGCCATGGCGGCGATGGGCAAGAATTAACACCAAAAAAACACCGTGTGACACGGTGTTTTTTTCATTCGGTTATGAAGCTGAAGGCAGCGGCAATTACTTCACGTCGTCATGATCCGTGCCGGTAATAACCTCCTGCCAGTTCGCGATATCCTGCTGGAAGTCGGCTGTTTTCTGTGCATAACGAGCGAGCGTATCGTTGCCAAGCGGCAGATGTACGGGAGGCTTCTCCGCGTTTGCCAGCTTGATGAACGCCTGCGCAAGCTTCTTCGGATCGCCAGGCTGTTTCTTGTTCGCTTCGGTGGCAAAGCTGCGCATCGCGCCGACCGTATCGGCGTAATCATCGATCACGTTGCTGGTCCGGGTTAAGGAAGAGGTATCCAGGAAGTCGGTGCGGAAGAAGCCCGGAGCGACAACCGTGGCATGAATGCCGAGCGGAGCCAGTTCTAGCGCGAGCGCCTCCGTAAGGCCTTCTACCGCGAATTTGGTGGAGCCGTATACGCCCCAGCCGGCATACGCCCCTAAGCCGCCAACCGACGAGATGTTAATAATATGCCCGGAGCGGCGTTCCCGCATGTGAGGCAGAACGGCACGGACCATATTGAGCGTGCCGAATACGTTCGTTTCGAAATTTCGGCGAACCTCATCTCCGGTTGCTTCCTCGACCGCGCTCAGCAGGCCGTAGCCGGCATTATTTACCAGCACGTCGATGGAGCCGAACGCCGCGACGGAACGGGCTGCAGTCTGCTTAGCTGCTTCTTCATCCGTGATATCGAGCACGGTGACGAGCAGGTTCGGGTTGTTGTTCAAGCGGGCGGCAAGCTCCTCGGGCTTGCTTCGAACCGTCGCGATGACCTTGTCTCCGGTTTCTAGTACGGCCTGCGCGATTTCAAGTCCAAACCCTCTTGCAGCACCGGTAATCATCCAAACTTTGCTTATGTTGTTCATGAATGTTCATCCTCCTGGTTATGTGATGGTATCGCGCTTGGCGATGAACTAAGAATACCAGAGGCGCGCGAGGTCGACTTTTCTGCACGGCTCAATTTTGTTGTTCATTTCGTTCATGGCGAGATGATGTTGACATGGGGAGATACAAGCGCTATGATTAGAACGATCATTCGATCTGCTCGCAGCGCGCGGCGATTATTGATCGAATATCGTTTCAATCGAGGTGTATCCAAGTGTTCGACAAGTATAATAAAGTGCAGCGTGCCGTCTTGGAGACGACCCTGCGCATCATTATCCAGAAGGAGCTTCAGGCGACATCCATGGCGCTGATCGCCAAAGAATCCGGCGTGTCGACGGGCAACATTTATCACTATTTCAAGAGCAAGGAAGAGATCATCAACGAGCTGTATAAGGCGATCGTTGCCCATAACGGCGATCTGGTAATCCCAGGCGTGAAGCAGCCGGGCACGATTCAAGAACGATTCTTTCGGGCCTGGGAGCAGGTTCTCTTCATCAGCCGGAAGTACCCGGAAGGCTTTCAATTCATCGAACAGTATTCGTTCTCGCCCTATATTTCGGAGGAGTCCAAGAACGAAGCGTACATCAGCGGATGGTGCGGTCCTGTGGATGACCTGTATCAAGAGGCGATCGATCAGCAGCTATTCGTGAAGATGGACCCTAAGCTGATGGTTCAGATGCATTACGGCTCTATTGTCTACAGCGTCAAAGGAAATATTCAGAGCAATTTCGGACTGAACGCGGAAACCACGCGCCAAGTCATCCAAGCCTGTTGGAATTCCGTTCTGGCGAGATGAAATTAAGTCCTGGTCGCCCAGGACCCTTTTTTCGCCTATTTATAGAATGAATATTCGGTCTAACGGGAATGTTATAAATAACAATACATGCACGCACAAAGGAGTTTACAACCATGAAGAAAACTATTTTTATTACAGGCACGAGCTCAGGACTTGGCAAATTAACCGCAATTGCTTTTGCTAAGCTGGGTTGGAACGTTGCAGCGACGATGCGGACGCCGGAGAAAGAAACAGAGCTGACGCAGTACGATAATATTAAGCTGTTCAAGCTCGACGTGACCGATGTCGCTCAGGTGAAATCGGCGGTAGAGCAGGCGATTGCGGCTTTCGGCCGAATCGACGTCGTGGTCAACAATGCGGGCATGGGCTCGTACGGCGCTTTGGAGCTGGCGAAGGAAGACACGATCGATTGGCAGTTTGCCGTGAATGTCCGCGGTCCTATTAACGTTATTCGTGCCTTCCTGCCGCATTACCGGGAGAACAATGGCGGGAAGTTCATCAATATCAGTTCCTATATGGGCGTCACTTCCGCCGTACCGCTCGGTTCACTCTATAATATGTCCAAATTCGCGCTGGAAGGCTTGACCGAGGGCCTCTATTACGAACTGAAGCCGTTCAATATCGGTCTGCATCTGATCGAACAAGGGGGATCCAAAGGCAACAACTTCATCGACAGCATCGTCTGGAATACAAGCGAAGAAATTAAGGCTTACGACGGAATCATAGCCAAATTGAAATCCCTCATGGAATCAGCCAAGGACGACGAGAGCTTGGTCGATGATCCGCAGACGATTGTTAACGCCATTAAAGCGCTGGCCACCGGGGAGAGCACGCAGTTCAGAACGCTGGTGGGCGATTCCGCGAAAGGCCTCATGGCCATGCGGAATTCGATGCCGATCGAGGAATATCTGGAGAAGATCGCAGCGAACTATAATTAACGGTCTACATCTTATACAGGGTTAAAGCATAGAAAGCAGGATCAGTAGAAACCAGGATGGCCAGAGCGGCCTCCTGGTTTTTGGCTTGCTGTCCTTCTGCGGTTCATGTTGACAAACAAAGCGGTTGATCGGAAGATGAAGAGGTGCTCCGTCAACTTCGCGGGCATAATTCTATGAATGAGGAATAATCCATTGCAGAAAAGAACCTTAACGCTCAATCATCTGCTCTTGCTGCTCGTCGTGTTCGGCGGCTTTCTGATCTTCGGCTTCTCGGAAAATATTAAAGGGCCCGCGATTCCTCGCATGCAGGCCGACTTCAGTCTGGACGAAGGGCAGCTGGGCGTGCTGCTCGCGCTGAATTCGCTCGGTTATCTGGTGGCCTGCTCCTTTACTTCCGCGCTGTCTAAGCGGATCGGGATCAAATGGACGGGCATCGCCGCGTTCGCTTCGATGACGCTCGCTGGCGTGCTTATTTATGCGGCGAAGAGCTATCTGTTTCTGTCCGCATCGTATTTTCTCATGTACATCGGCAATGGCATGCTGGAGATCGGGCTTGCGATTATGGCCGCCCGGATATTCACGAAGAATACCGGCACGATGATGAATCTGGCGCATTTCTTCTATGGACTAAGCTCCATCGTTGCGCCGCTGATCGCCGCCTCGATGATGGGCTGGCACCTATCGGGCGGCGGCGAACTTGGCTGGCGCGGCATGTATCTAATCATGCTGTCGCTTGCCGTGCTGCCCATTCTTCCTTCGCTGCGAGGTAAGTTTCCCGAAGAGCGGCACGAAGCCGCCGAGCATGTCTCCTACCGCGAGCTGCTGCGCGATCCTATAGCTTGGCTGATCGTCGCCATCCTGTCGTTCGGCGTCGTATCGGAGCTGGCTGTCGGCAGCTGGCTGGTCAACTTTCTGGAGAAGGCTTACGGCTGGAGCATGGGTGACGCTTCCGGCATGCTGTCCGCCTTCTTCTTGTTCTTCACGCTTGCGCGGTTGTTTCTGGGGCCGGTCACGGACCGGATCGGCTACACGTTGTCGGTTATGATTTTCGCCGCGTTCTCCGGATTGTGCAGCTTGGCCGCCGTTTTGATCGGCGAGAATGGCGCGATCTTGTTCGCCGTGGCAGGCGCCGGCATTGCCCCAATCTATCCCACGATCATGGCGATGATTACGAAACGCTACCCCAAGGGAACGGATACGGCGATTACGTTCACCGTTACGCTCATGGGCATCGCAAGCGTCATCGGCAATCTTCTTATCGGTTATGTGATCGATTTCGTTCGGGGGCAGTTCGAAGGCAGAGGCAGCGCGAAGGGGCAGATTCTTGGCCTTCAGGCCGGTTACGAGTTTATCGCCCTGCTTGCCTTGTTATGCTCGGGCTGCTGCTTGGTTCTCTATATGCTGCTTCGCCGCCGCGGAGAGGTCGTATGAATACAGATACTTCGGCGCGCGCCGCGTGCATGACAGGCACGAAGAACCGCCGCTCCTTTGCAGGGAGCGGCGGTTCTTCGTTGTAAACTCGTTATGGAGCGATGCCGCTTAGCTGCTCATAAGGAGAGCTGGGCTTAGTGCGCTGAGCTCGAAGCACGGTACGCCCTCGGCGAGACGCCGTTCTTTCGTCGGAACAGGCCATTAAAGAAGGGAAGGTCCTGATAGCCGACGGCGGAGGCGATGTCGCTGATTTTGCGGTTGGTCGTGCGCAGCAGGCGGCAGGCTTCGAGCATGCGGACATGCTGGTGGTATGCCTTGAATGACATGCCGGTCTGCTTCGCGAACAAGCGGTGGAACTGCCGTTCGCCGATGCCTGCGATGGCGGCCATCGCAGGCGCGGACAGCTCCTGATCGAACCGGCTGTGGATCGTATCGATGACCGTTTCCAATCCGACCGGCATAGCCGGCCTCGCCGCCGCGGATGCAGCGGACCGCTTGCGGTCCAATCGGAACAAATAGATGAGCAGGCCGAGCACGCCTTGATACAGCGCCGCTTCTCGTCCGGGATCGCTCGCGAGGAATTCGTAATGGAGCCGTTGGAACATTCGCTGAAATTCGCCGTAGGGATCAGCATAACGCCGGTAATCGGCAGCATCCAGAAGCAGCGCCAGCTCGCTGCCGCCCGGTACGCTGCCTAGCAGCCGATGCACGGCTTCCGGCGCGATGACGCAGTTGTAGACGATGAGCGGCTGCTTCGGCGCAGCCGTCAACGGACGGAACACATGCGACACGCCGACGGGAATCAGGAAGATATCGCCTGGCGCGACCGGAAACGCGCCTGCGCCGATGTGATGCGTGCCTGCTCCTTCGCTTACGTAGCTGATCTCCAGAAAATCATGCCGGTGCTCCGTCAGCTGATAGTCCTCGACCGCCCGATTCACGTAGATCGGCAGCGCAGCGTCGAAGAAATCGATGCCGTGCATAAGCGCAATGGGGCGATGGATCGTCATCTGTGCATCTCCATTTCGTAATGGCTGAATCGCCATGCATAAAAGTCTGATTCACCCAAGATATTGCGATGAATTCCATCTTATACTGAAGACAAGGATGGCGCAAGCAAACCGCAATTACGATGAACGAATGGAGCGTGAGCACGGATGGTTTTTGAAGTGAAATCGCTTACTTGCGAGTATCGCAAAGGTCTGCTGGGGACGGATGTTCAGGTGCCTCGGTTCGGGTGGGAACTGCGGGCTGGCCGCAGAGGAACGGTGCAGTCGGCTTACCAGCTGCAGGTCACGGAAGAGGAAGGCGGCTTCGAGTCTCCACTGTGGGACAGCGGCAAAGTAAACGCTTCGCAATCGATTCAGGTGGTCTATGGCGGACCGCCCTTGTCTTCGCGGACAAGGTATTACGTACGCGTGAAAGCTTGGGATCAGAACGGCTTGGAGTCGGCGTGGAGCGATCCGGCCTGGTGGGAGACGGCGCTGCTAGCGCCCGAAGAATGGCAAGCGGAGTGGATCACGCCGGACGAGGCCGCCATTGATCCGCAGGCGGAGCCGGTATTCATGCTGGGCAAACGGTTCGGCGTCAAGCCAGGCATCGTCTCGGCCCGCATATACGCAACGGCAGCCGGCGTCTACGAGCTGTACGTCAACGGAGTTAGAGTCGGTGACGAGCTGCTTGCTCCGGGGTGGACCAGCTATCGGAAGCGGCATGCCTATCAATCGTACGACGTAACGGACATGCTGGCGGACGGGGACAATGCCATCGGCGCACTGCTCGGCAACGGCTGGTATAAAGGCCGGCTGGGCTGGTCAACCGGCCACCAGCTGTATGGGGAACGCCGTGCGCTGCTGCTTCAGCTGCATATTCGCTATGCCGACGGCACGGAAGAGACCGTCGTGAGCGACACGACGTGGAAAGTCTCGGAGGCGCCGATCCGCAAATCGGATATTTACGACGGCGAAGCGTATGACGCCCGTCTCGAGCAAAGCGGATGGAGCACCGCGCAGTTCGACGATTCGGCTTGGAGCGGGACGCAGCGCCTCGCGCTGCCGATCTCGCAGCTCGTCGCGCAGGAGCATCAACCGGTACGGGTTACGGAGACGATTCGTCCGCGGGAGCTGATGATCACGCCGCGCGGCGAGACCGTGCTCGACATGGGGCAGAACATGGTGGGTAGGATCCGGTTGACGCTGAACGTCCCGGCGGGAACCGAGATTCGGCTGACCCACGCGGAAGTGCTGGATAAGGAAGGAAATTTCTATACGGGCAACCTGCGTACCGCGAAGCAGGAAATTGTCTATACGGCAAAGGGCGTTGACGGCGAGACGTACGCGCCAACCTTCACGTTCATGGGCTTCCGGTATTTGAAGGTCGAGGGCTATCCGGCCGGGCAGGAGGCAGAGCTTACTGACCGCATCCAAGGCGAGGTCATGCATACGGATATGACGCCGACAGGCGAGTTCGATTGCTCCAGCGAGGCGGTGAATCAGCTGCAGCGCAATATCGTATGGGGACAGCGGGGCAATTTCCTCGATGTGCCGACGGACTGCCCGCAGCGCGACGAGCGTCTCGGCTGGACCGGCGACGCGCAGGTGTTCGTCCGTACGGCGGCGTTCAACTATGATGTCGCCTCGTTCTTCGCGAAGTGGCTTCGCGACCTCAAGGCGGATCAGAGCGCAGAAGGCAGCGTGCCGTTCGTCGTGCCGGACGCGCTGAATGCAGTCAATGCTTCGGGCGCGCAGACGAAGGAAGGGGAAATTACGGCTTCGTCCGCTTGGGGCGACGCCGCCGTCATTTGCCCATGGACGATGTACCTCTGCTACGGGGATGTCCGCGTACTTGAGGAACAATTCGACAGCATGCGCGCGTGGATCGGCTACATTCGCAAGCAGGGCGATAACGAGTATCTTTGGAATACCGGCTTCCACTTCGGCGACTGGCTCGGCCTGGATGCCAAGGAGAACAGCTACGTTGGGGCAACGCCTCGCGATCTGATCGCGACGGCATTCTACGCATATTCTACGCGGCTGGTCAGGGAAACCGCGGTCGTGCTTGGCCGCGCCGAGGAGGTTCGCGAATACGGCGAGCTGTACGGCCGAATCAAGGCCGAATTCCAGAAGGAGTTCGTGACGCCGAACGGCCGGCTGGCCGCGCCGACGCAGACGGCGCATGTGCTGGCGCTGACGTTCGAGCTGGTCGAAGGAGAGGTCAAGAAACGCATCGCCCGGGACCTGAACGAGCTTGTCGTTAGCAACGAGTATCATCTAACGACGGGCTTCGTCGGCACGCCGTATCTGTGTTTCGCGCTGTCGAACAACGGCTTCCACGAGACCGCCGTGAAGCTGCTCATGCAGGAGAAATACCCGTCATGGCTCTATCCGGTGTCGAAGGGTGCGACGACAATCTGGGAACATTGGGACGGCATCAAGCCGGACGGGTCGTTCTGGAGCGACGACATGAACTCGTATAACCATTATGCTTACGGCGCGATCGGTGAATGGATGTACCGCTGCGTGGCAGGGCTGGATATGGATGAGACGGAGCCCGCTTATCGGAAAATCCGCATTCATCCGCGGTTTGCGGATGGCGCGCTGACGCATGCGAGCGCCGCGCTTCAATCGCCGTACGGCCGAATCGAGTCGGCATGGTCGGTAGACGAGGAGCAAACCGTCGTACGCATGACCATTCCGGCGAACACGACGGCGGAGGTTATTCTGGACGGCACGACGCTTGCCGAAGTGAGGGAGGGCGGAATCGCGGCCGTTGCTGCAGACGGCATTACCGCCGCGGCGGAATCCGAGAATGGCGTCATCCTGACGGCGGGTTCGGGCACGTACGAGTTCCGCTATGCGATGAAGAAGGAAATCGAGATCGAGGCGGCGCTCGTCTAGCGCTGTCGCTGTGCAATACCAAAGCCGGCTTCTGTTCACAGCAGTAGCCGGCTTTTGGTGTTGTCCTTAGGCTAATTTGCCTTGGGAGCCGAGATGGACGCCGGAGCAGATGTCGGACGCTGCGAAGGAGCTGCTCGATCTGGAGGCGCTTCGGCGTTGGAAGGAGCAATGAAGAAGCGCCAAACTTCAAGAGAATCGTTTTTTTTTGTGCAGGACTTGAATATCTTATCCTGAGGCTGTCTAGACAACTGCGGATAAGCATCGATGCTTGGCCATGACAACCTGATTTTGAGCCTGAAGCCGTGTCAAACCATGACGCGGACCCAGGCAATCTCCATCCAGGAAAGGAACGTGGACGCGATGGGTTTTTATACAAAGGTTGATAAAGAAACCTGCATAGCATGCGGGGCGTGCGGCGCGGCTGCACCGGACATATTCGGCTATGACGATGAAGGCTTGGCGGAGAATATCCTGCCAGGGGACGGTAATGAGGGCATTATTGAAGTGTCGAAGGAGCTGGAGGATGATTTGGATGATGCGGAGTCGGGCTGTCCGACAGGCTCGATCGTAACGTCGAAGAAGCCTTATAAGTAAAGCGGCACATGGCCAGTCAGGCGTTTTTCTGCCCGTTTGTCTACGCGGACCCCGAGCTCTCGCCCTTATTTATGGGGAAATTGAGGAGATCAAAGGTAAACAAAAGAAGTTTCTGACCAGCTGCTCGGCGGGCTGCCGCTGTATACGGAGTCGTATGGCTTCACGAATGAGAAAGCTTCATATGGACTTCATCATTCATCCAAGGCTCGCCGCAGCGTGGCTGTCCTGCATGGAGCGGGCGATGAATACGGTCGGTCTAACCGGCGAGGAGCGGGAATTCCTCTTCGATCGGCTGCGCAATGTGGCAGCGGTAATGGTGAATGCCCCGGATGATACAGAAGCGGCCTGACCATACGGTACTGCTTGACAGCAAAGTCCCTCCCGATTCCGGAAGGGACTTTTTTGCGCGGGGATTCTTAGATTACGGGTGATGCGATAGCAGCTGCTGCGCCACGATGTAGCCCGAGCCGCCGTTGATGCCGTGGCCCGGCCAAGTGGCAGCACCCAGCATGTACAGGTTCGGGATTTCCGTCCGGTGGCCCGGTTGAGCAGGCAGCGGTCGGAACAAGTAGCTCTGCGCGAAGTCGTGCGATCCGCCGTAGGGATCGCCGGGACCGGAATTCGGGTTGAAGCGGGCAATCGTGTCCGGCGTAACGACATACTTGCCGATGATCGCGCCCGGAACGTTTGGAATATGCTTGCCCACGATGCCAATGACGCGCTCCGCGAATCGTTCGGTCAGCTCTTGCGTCCACGTGCCGTCGCCGACGTCGATCTGACCGGCTGCATCGCCGCGGGGACGGCAAGGCACCTCAAGAACTTGGAGGCGCATGATGGCTTTGCCTGCCGGTGCTCGGCTCGGATCGAGATTGGTGGAGCAATCGACCGTAAAGGTCGGCTTGGCCGGCAGAAGATCGGCCATCCCCTGCGCGATTGCTTGGGTAAAGCCATCGAGCCCATCGGTCAGATGGGGCTGGCCGACGTTGGCAAACCGCGGATCCGGCCACTTCGGCGCTTCGCTCAGTGCGAGATGGATCTGAATGCAGCCTCTTCCATAGCGGAATCGCTCTGCCTGCGCGCGCAGGACGGGGCTGACCTGTTCGTCCGCTAAGAGCGACAAATACAGCTGATCCGGGCCTGTAGAGGCGACGACAGCATGCTTCGCGTGGTATTCTTCCCCTTCCGCCGTGCGCACGGCAACAGCCTTGCCGTTCTTGACGAGGATCCGCTCAGCTCCCGTACCTGTTACGATCGTGCCGCCCTGATCCTGGACTAATTGACTTAGTGCCTTCGCAAGCATCTCGCTGCCGCCCTCCGGGATCGGCATCCCGCCGCCCATAAGCGCCATTGCCGTGAGCGGCACCCAGATGCCGCTGCCGATTTCGTCCGGCGTGCGGCCCAGATGCGTAACCCATGATGCGAGCATGGCGCGCATGACAGGAGACCGGAAATCGCTTACCGCATTGCGGGCGGTGGAAAACAGGGAAGCGGCGAACGGCGAATAGCCATTTCCTCTGGATTGCTCGTTATGCAACAGCTCCCGAATAATGCGGGAAGCTGGCTGACCGGACAAGTCGAGATTAAATAACTTGAATACATTCCCCGCATAAGGCGCGAATGCTTCGAACATCCGTCCGAGCGCTGCGCCATCGCCGGGGGCCAGCCGCTCCGCTTCAATGGCCAAGTCCTCGCTTGAGCGCGATAAAACGGCTGTCTCTCCGTTCTCCATCGAAACGCCTGTCGGCAGATCCGTGTTCACGTAACGCAGGCCGCGCGCCTCGAGCGCATCCTTGAAGTCCGCATAAGCAGGGCCGGTCAGGAACAGGGGATGGGCTGCCGCGTAGACATCATGCTTGAAGCCGGGCAGCGTCAGCTCTTCCGTGCGTAGAAATCCCCCCGGGCGGTCATTCTTCTCCAGGATAAGGACGCTTCTTCCCGCTCGCGTCAAATAAGCAGCCGCGATCAGCGCGTTATGGCCGCTCCCAATCATAATTACGTCGTATGTGTTCTTCAACAACGATTCCTCCTCCGATTTAACGAAGCCAAATCTAGTTTAGCGTAAGGAAGCGGCGAGGGATGGCGTTTGTTGTCGATTAATACAAAATTTACCTAAATTTTTAATAGCGAATTAAGGAATTTTTTATCCAGGAAGAGAACCGTGGACGTGATATGCGTTGTGTGTTGTGCTGAAGGGGCAGTTATCCGCAAACAAATATGTTAAAATATAGATATCAATTATCCGGGAGAGGGTTGTTACAAGTGAAATACGTAGAAGAAATCATGAGTACCATGAATACGGAACTAGATCGAATTCTTTCCTGCTTGGATTTGTTATCGGAAGAACAAATCTGGTGCAAATTCAAGCCTGCTATGAACGCAGTGGGAAACTTGTGTATCCATTTGGCTGGAAATGAATATCAGCATGTTATAAGCGGGATCGGAAGAATGCCAAACATTAGACAAAGGACAAGTGAATTCACTTCCGACCGTACCTATACAAGAGATGAACTAAAAGCATTGTTAACTCGAACGAGAAACGAATCATCAGGGATCCTCAATCGCTTAACCGAAGATGAACTGAGCCAACCTGTAAGAATCCATTATTCAATAGATGATTGGAATACGATGAAGGATAGAAGTCCGAATGAAGCTGAAGAGGCTGGATATACAAGGGATATCCAAACTATATTACACCAGGTAAGCGAGCATTATGGTTATCATACCGGTCAAATCATTTTACTTACAAAGCTTTTAATCGATACGGATAAATCCTTATCAGGATATACGCATTGAATGAAGATGATGCGCAGCGTATTAAGCTGTGAGGAATCAAGAAAACCTTTGGTAAATATATGTTAAATAGAAATGGAATCTTGAGGTGGTTAATAAATATGACCGTCGTTGTACGCCTCATGCTTCTTAGCGGGTTTACGGATAAAGCAAACTATTATGGCGGCATAACAAAACAGATCTTCCCGAATACCCGAAAAGGGGATTTATCCGTTTATTACAGCAATAACTGTGCCGCTACAGCATTCAACGGCGAAGATGCTCGTCACATGGAGGGATCATTCTGAATTACTGGAGTTAAAACCTGTGACAGATTAATGCGTTCAAAATTCAAGTTAAAAGGAGAATAAAAATGAACGAAGCGAAGTCCTTTCTCGATCAGATTCATTACTTCCGAATTCCGGTGACCGATCTTGACGTATCCGTTCGTTGGTACGTAGATATTCTTGGCCTTGCGCTGCGTACAAAAACAGACGAGCGAGCCGTCTTTGAAGTTGGGGATGGGGCGCTTCTGGTGATCGTCAAGGCAGATGCAGATTCAAGAGGACATTTTTACGTTGAGGGAGCACCAGCGTTTTCGGTCGGGTTTACGTGCCCGGATATTCATGAGTTTCGGGAATATCTTATCGAACAGGGAGCTCGTGCAGATTCGATGGAAGAAGAAGCGGGTCACTTCTACTTTTGCTTCTATGATCCGTCCGGCAACAAACTGCAAGCGCATTGGTGAGATTATAGTTTCCACTTATCACGTCCTGCGCGGTCAATTCAGGAATGTTTATTAGCAATATAGTAGTAAGTAAGCGGCTTCCAGTAAGATAAACGTGCTCTAGAATGCAATGGGGGCGTGACCGGAAATCACATTCGAGCGCCCGGGCAGGGCTTATAATGGAGAAGGTTAGGCAACGCAATCGTAATTGACGGAGGTTAGGAATCATGGATCATCGATTTGCTTTAACGCATCCGGACAAAATCAAGCCGGTCCTGACGGAAAACAAACTCAAAGTCGTGGCGCTGCACCTGCAGCCGGGCGAAAGCTTGGAGAAGCATCATGCCAGCCGGCTGCTGCTGCTGCAATGCTTGGAAGGGAAGCCGAAGTTCGTGCTCTACCCTGCCCGCGGCGACAGCCATCCGCCGGAGGAATTTCGACTGGAGCCGCTGACGCTGTTCCGCGTGGAGGCCGAACGTGAGCATGCCGTATACGCGGACGAGGGCGAGTGCCGATTGGCGCTGTGGCTTGTGGAAGAATAAATAGATCGATAGGCATGGCAAATAGCCCTGAGCCGTCTCATACAGACAGCTCAGGGCTATTGTTATTGTCTTGATCGATAGGGAATAACGGGGTTGCGGTCAGCCTGGCTGCTGCGCGGGCAGGCCTTATCGCTTACAGTCCGCGCACAAGCCCGCCGTCGACCATGAGCGCTTGGCCGGTCATGTAGCTGTTCGCGGGCGAAGCCAGGAACGCGACGTACCGGGCGAATTCCGCCGGTTCGCCGTAGCGGCCGACGCCGATTTCGCCTGCGGATTTTCCGCGCTGCTCCTCGTACGGCACGCCGGCTGCTGCGGCGCGTGATTCGTCGAGCGAGCGAACGCGATCCGTCGCGAAGCGGCCGGGAGCCGCCGCATTGATCAAGATGTTCCGCGGCGCCAGCTCGTCGGCAAGCGTCTTGATCAGCCCCTGCACGCCAAGACGCAGCGAGTTGCTGAGCACGAGGCCGGGAATTTGCTGCTTAATCGACGTGGAGGAGACGTACACGATGCGGCCGCCTTCGGCCGGGAAATGCGGCAGCGCATGCCGGATCAGCCGGACGACGCTCATGACGCTCAATTGAAACGCGGTTTCCCACTGCTCGTCCGTAATCGCGGCGAACGTGCCCGCAGGAGGGCCTCCGGCGTTGCAGACGAGTCCGTCGATCGCGCCAAACCGCTTCGCGCTTGCCGCGACTAGCGCTTCGATGTCCGCCGGTGACGAGAGATCCGCCTGCACGGCGAATACGTCCCCGCCGGTCTCGGCCGCGATGCCGGACGCGGCTGCTTCGATCGTCTCCGCGTTTCGTCCGCAGATGACGACGTTTGCTCCCTCCGCGGACAGCCGCAGCGCGGATGCCCGACCAAGCCCCTTGCTTGCTGCCGTGACGAGCACGGTTTTACCTCTTAAATCAAGATCCATATGGAAGACTCCTCCTGTCGCCGTGGATAGCATGATGCTGCAGCTTTCTAAGGCCGACGGCGTTTTATTACCAGCATGCAACATTTGGCCGCAGATGTCGAGCTTGGCTGCAGACTTAATGGGGATAACGTTTAACCGCATGAAGGGTCGCTTGCGAAATCGCCTCCGGATTATGATTAGACTGCCTATACGCGGATACGTTAATGCCGTTAATCCCAGCTGCTTGCAAATATATACTCTGTTCAACGCTTCGAAGACGTAGTACTGTATAGAAAATATCGGAGGGGCGCCGGCTGGTTCGAGTTACTGGCGGTTTCCGCGGGAAGGAGAACGGGATGAACATTCTCATCGTGGACGACGAGCCGAGACATCTGAGAGGGATGGCGGGTATGATCCGATCGATGCGGCCGGAGGCGCGTGTCTCGGTTGCCAAGGACGGAGAGGAGGCGCTTGCGGTTGTCCGCTCGGAGCTGCCCGACGTGGTGCTGAGCGACATTCAGATGCCGAATATGGACGGGCTTGCCTTCTTGAAGCATCTGGAGGAGGAGGGCATTCAAACAAAGGTCGTCATGGTATCGGCGTACAACCTGTTCGAATACGCGCAGATCGCGCTCCGTCACGGCGCGCATGATTATCTGCTGAAGCCGGTGGATGCCGACAAGGTGGAAGCGCTGCTGCAGCGGCTGGAAGCGCAGATTGCGGTAGAATCGAAGCAGCGCGAGGAGTCGGAGATGCTGAAGCAGCGCGTGGAGCTTGCTTCTTCCGCTTACCGCAGCAGGCTGCTGCACTTGTGGCTAAGCGGCAATCTAACGCCGAGAGAACGGGCGGAGCTGGAGGAGTGGGAGCTCGCGCGAACGGCGAATGCTATCCTGCTGACGGAGATCGACAGGCGCACGGGAAATCAGGACGAGCTGCAGCCGGAGACGCTTCACGCGATTGCGAGGCAAGTGGAGCAGCTCGGCTCGGCCTTCGGACAAGCCGCTACGTTTGCGCTGCAGACCGCATGGAACCAGCGCGCGCAGCTGGTCACGATTTTGCGGCTGGGAGAGCCCTTCGATCAGCTGCGCCAAGCGCTGCGCGGCGCGCTCATCGCCGGGAAGCAGCAGCTGCTGCCGGCAGGCGCACTGACGCACGGTATCGGAGGAAGGCAGGAGGCCGATCCATATGAAATCGATATCATGACAATGCATAAGCGGGCGCAGACTGCGCTCTCTTATGCTTTTCACGACGGGTGGCAGGGCGTTGTCGATTACGATGCACTGACTGTCCGGGCGAAGCCCGTATTTCGACTGGACGGGGAGCAGCTGTTCGAAGCGCTTCAAGAACCGACGATGGCGGCCGCAGAACGCATGTGCCGGAGCGCCTTCGAGGAGCTTGCCTGCGGCGGTCATGCGGATCCGAAGCTTATGAGGGATTACGCGGCGCTGACGCTGATGAAAGTGAAGAGCCGGACGCGGGACATCACGGACCGCCGGATTGGAAGCGTTATCGGGGATACGGCTGTTTCCGCAATTCCGGAATGCAGCGGCAGCGGCGAGCTTATGGAGCTGCTGCTGGATGCGCTGAGCTGTATCCATACGTCGCTGAACGAGAGCAAGCAGGATCGAAGCGAGATGATTATCCATACCTGCCTAAGCTGGATTCAGGAGCATTACCGGGAGGATCTGACCTTAGAGATGGCGGCGGAGAAGTTTCACTTCAACGCATCGTATTTCAGCACGTTAATGAAGAGCCGGACCGGCCGGTCGTTCTCCGACCATATCGCGGAAGCGCGCATGCGCCGGGCCAAGGCGCTGCTTATGAGCGGGCAGCACAAAATCTATGAAATCTCGGAGCAGTGCGGCTACCGGGATACGAAATATTTTACGCGTATATTCAAGAAGCAGGTGGGGTTGTCCCCGGAAGCTTATAAGCGTATGGCTCACGCACAGGCCGGAAATGAGGATGCCGAATGACCTTTCGCGCGCGTCTGCTGCTCAGCTATCTCGTTCTGATTGCCCTGCCTCTCTTGGTGCTGAGCACCTTGTTTTACCGGACGAGCCTGAACGTCGTCACGGAGCAGGCCCAGAAGAACGTGTATGCCGTCGTGCAGAAAAACAACGAGGTGATCGATACGAAGCTCGGCGTGGCGGACCAGAGCAGCCGGGCATTATTCGTCGACAAGGATTTATACGATATTTTCAGCAAGCTTGATCCGGACAAGGGGGAAGAGCTCGTTGCAGCCGATCGCCAAATTACCGCGATTCTAAGCAAGTACTTCTCTCAGAACGAGGACGTCTACAACGTGCAGCTGTGGACCTCGTACTTTAACTTCGGCGCCTCGCGTTCGCTGCCCCAAGGCGACCCGACGAAGTCGCAGCTGTACCGGGAAGCCGAAGCGGCGGCGGGCAAAATGGTCTGGTATCCGACGTACGATTTCATCACGATGTTCGACCAACCCTGGCTGGAGGCGGGGACAATCGATTTCAGGTATTTATTCTCGGCGACGCGGCTGCTGAATTTCTCGCATCTCGAGGACAGCACGCTGGTCAAGCTGAAGCCGGAGATCGAGCGCCCCGTGCTGACGATCAGCTACAAGTCCACAGTGCTGGACGAGCTGTTCGAGAAAAGCATCCCGTCCGGCTCCAGCTACATGGTGCTCGATCCGAACGATATCGTGGTCGCATCGAGCGGCAAATCCCAAATCACGAAGCGCGACAAGCAGAGCTGGATCGCTGCTTTCCGCGTACAGGGCAGCGGAACGCAGCGAATCAAGATGAACGGGCAGAACATGATCGTCTGCTTCGACCGCTCGGAGGTGACGGGCTGGCTGTCCATCGTCATTACGCCGGAGTCGGCGCTCGTCAGCAGCCTGGTGCCAATCATCCGCACGTCGACAATCGTCATCGCGCTTATCCTGATCGGCGTCGCGCTGTTGTTCGCGTACTTCATTCTCGGCCGGATGACCGGTCCGATGAAGAAGCTGATGGGAGCGATGCGATCCGTCGGCGAGGGCGATTTTCAGACGCGGGTCGACGTGGACCGCAACGACGAGTTCGGCCTGCTGTCGCAGCGGTTCAACCGGATGAACGACCGGATCCATATGCTGGTCAAGGAGAATTACGAGATAAAGCTAAAGGAGAAGGAAGCCGAGATTCACGCGCTGAACATGCAGATGAATCCTCACTTCCTGTACAACACACTCAACATCATGAATTGGACCGCGATCGAGAACAACCAGAAGGAACTAAGCAAGATGCTCGTCGGCTTGTCCAATATGCTGCATTATACGTCCCGCAAGGATTGGGGGGCCGTTCATCTGTCGGAGGAGCTGGAGTGGATGCGGAACTACTTCTTCATCATGTCCGCCCGGTTCGAAGGCAAATTCAGCGTCAGCTACGACATCGAGCCTGCGCTTTACGAAGAGAAGCTGCCGCGCCTGCTTTTCCAGCCGTTCGTCGAGAACGCCATTCTGCACGGGTTCAGCCAGCTGGATGCGGGCGGCATCATCATGATTCGCGGCTGGACGGAGAGCGGGAGCCGGTATTTCGAAATTCGCGACAACGGACGCGGGATCAGCAAGGAAGGCATTGACGGCATTCTCTACAAGGAATCGGCCTCGATCGGCATTAAAAATACGATTTCACGCATCCAGATGGCTTACGGGGATGTCTACGGGATCCGGATCGATTCCGCGCCGGGCGAAGGTACCAGCGTCATCATCCATTTGCCGCACAACACCCAATATTAGTCCACCATTCTAGAAATGTTCGGGTTTTGAAAGCGCTGTCTGTCCCTTACAATAAAACCATCATAGACTGCAGCTATGAGCGAACAACGATGAAAGCAGAGAGGGGCTCGTTATTCATGGTAAGAAATCAATGGAAATTTGTTTCCGTGCTCTTGGTCGTCATGCTGTCGAGTATCGCCATCTTGACCGGCTGCACGAAGTCGGACGGCGGTAATGCCAATACGAATAATAATGCTGCAGGCAGCAGCGATGCTGGTCAGGACACGAACGCCGGATCGGCCGACGCGGGCAACGGGGAGAAGATTCAGCTTCGGTTAACAGGCTGGGGCGCGCCGCAAGAGGTTGCATCGTATAAATTCGCCATCGAAAAGTTCGAGAAGAAGCATCCGAATATTAACGTGGAATTTCAGGCGATCAGCGCCGATTACGATACGAAGCTGACGACGATGGTTGCCGGCAACGACGAGCCGGACGTCGCCATGATGGAATCGGCTACGATTGCTTATCCGCTGGCCGAGCAGGGCAAGTTCGTGAATTTGCAAGACTACCTGTCCAAGGACACGGAAATCACGCCTGACGCGCTGGTGCCGAACATTACGTACTCCTCGCAGCCCGGCAACGTGATCGGGATCGGACCGGGGCCGGAAACGTTCGTGCTGTACTATAACGAAGACGTGTTCAAGGCTGCGGGCATCGAGCCGCCGCCGGCAGATCCTGCTGGGGCGTGGAAATGGGACCAGTTCGTAGACGTCGCGAAGAAGTTGACGATCGACAATAAAGGCCGCAACGCTGCCGAGGAAGGCTTCGATCCGAAAAACATCAAGCAATTCGGCATCAACTTGCCGACGTGGTGGGGTGTCTACAGCAACTTCATCTACTCCAACGGCGGGGATTTCCTCTCGGAAGACGGCAAGAAGCTGGGACTTAACGAGCCGGAAGCGGTCGAGGCGATCCAAAAGATGGCCGATCTGATCAACGTGTACCATGTGGCTCCGTCCCCGCTGCAATCAAAGAACATTCCGGGTACGAATGTCGCGCTGCAGACGAAGAAAGTCGCCATGGCTTTCGACGGGCAATGGGCAGCCGCGAGTCTTGCTCAGTCCAAATTTAATTACAACGTGGCCCCGATGCCGGTGTTAAAGGAGCCGGTAACGACCGTCGTAGCCGGCATGTTCTCCATCTTCAAGTCGACCAAGCACCCGCAGGAAGCGTGGGAATTGCTCAAGGCGCTGATCGATCCGGATGCTTCGGTGGATGTTATAAAGGCAGGCCTCTGGATGCCTTCCCATAAGGATTGGTACACAGATGCCAACAAGCTGGCCCAATGGACACAAAACCTGCCGTCCCGTCCTTCCGGCTACAAGGGCGCAGTCATCGACATGCTGCTGAACCACAGTCACGCGACGCCGACGGCGTATGTCAAGAACTTCAACAAAATCATGGATGCCATCAATCCGGCACTCGATAAAGTATGGCTTGGCAAGCAATCCGCTAAGGAAGCGTTGGATGCGGTTGCCGCGAAAGCACAAGAGCAGGTGCAAGGACGCCGGGACGTGAAGTAGAGTCCGGCGGCAATAAATGACGAAACGCAAAGGCATAGAGGGCGGCGGTTCTTGCCTAAGGACGCCGTCCTTTGCTTTAACGACAGGAGGGATCGGCATGGAGGTTCCGGCTTTGCAGATGAAACCGGCCAGGAAGAAAAGCTCGGCAAGGGAGCGCAAGGCGCTCTTCTACGGCTTGCTGTTCACGTCGCCGGCGATTTTGGGCTTCTTGATTTTTACGTTCGGACCTATGGTCGCAAGCTTCTATCTCAGCTTGACGGATTACAACGTCTTCAAGGCGAAGACGGCATTTATCGGATTCGACAATTACGCGAAGCTGTTCTCGGGCGGGGACGAGCTGTTCTACCAATCGCTCAGCACGACGTTCTACTTTGTCATTCTACGCGTGCCTGCGGTCATTATTATCTCGTTCTTCCTAGCGCTTTTGCTGAATATGAACGTTAAGGGACGGTCCGTGTTCCGGACCATTATCTATCTTCCGAGCATTGTGCCGGCGGTGGCGTCTTCGATGATCTGGCTGTGGCTGCTGAATCCGGATCTCGGCCTCGTCAATACGGTGCTCCAGAAGCTGCATCTGCCGACGAGCGACTGGTTGTTCGGCGAAGCCAGCGTCATTCCGTCGATCGTGCTCACCACGCTGTGGGGCATCGGCGGCACCGTCATCATTTTCCTGGCGGGACTTTCGGGCATTCCGAAGCAATATTACGAAGCCATCGACGTCGACGGCGGCGGCTGGATGCACAAGCTGCGGCATATTACGATTCCAATGGTGACGCCGACGATTTTCTTCAACACGATCATGACGATCATCGGCTCCTTCCAGGTATTCAGCGAAGCGTACATCCTGACGCAGGGCGGCCCGAACAACAAGAGTTTGTTCTTCGTGTTTTATCTGTGGCGCACCGCGTTCCGGGATACGGAAATGGGCTACGCTTCGGCGCTGGCATGGGTGTTGTTCGTTATCATTTTGATCTTTACGTTTATCGTATTCAAAACCTCGAAGTCCTGGGTCTATTACGAGGGGGATAAAGCATGAGAGAGTCCAGGCTTAAGCTTACGGGGGGCTATATTGCCCTGCTGATCGTATCCGTGATGTTCATCGTGCCGTTCGTGTGGCTGCTGCGCAGCTCCGTCATGGATCTGTCCCAAATCTTCATCATGCCGCCGGAATGGATTCCGAGGCCGTTCCATCTCGAGAACTTCAAGGAAGCGCTGACGGTCTTACCGTTCGGCACGTTCTTCACCAACACGTTCATTATCGTCGCCGGCGTCCTGCTCGGCACGGTCGTCTCGAGCACTGTCGCCGCGTTCGGCTTCTCGCGCATCCGCTGGAAGGGGCGCGACGCGGTCTTCGCAGTGCTCATGTCCGCGATGATGCTGCCTGGCGCCGTGACGCTCATTCCAAGCTTCCTCGGCTGGAAGACGATCGGCTTCTACGATACATTCTATCCGCTGATCGTCCCGGCGTATTTCGGCGGAGGCATCTTCAATATCTTCCTGCTGCGCCAGTTCTACTTAACGATTCCGCGCGATTTCGACGAGGCGGCGTTCGTGGACGGAGCGAATTATTTTCAAATTTACTGGCGCATTCTGCTGCCGCTCAGCCGCTCCGCGGTCATCGTCGTCGCGCTGTTTACGTTCCTCGGCTCGTGGAATGATTTCATGGGGCCGCTTATTTACTTGAAGAGCGACAGCCGCTTCACGCTTGCGCTCGGTCTGCAGATGTTCCAAGGCAGTTACACCGCCCAGTGGGATCTGCTTATGGCGGCATCGGCGGCCGTCGTTCTGCCCTGCGTCGTCGTATTTCTCGTCGGACAGCGCTATTTCCTGGAAGGGATTACGCTTACAGGGTTGAAAGGGTAGTAGAGGTTAGGGCAAGGCGAATGAATCAGGGAGGGTTATGCGCATGTCGAAGGTAGGAAATCCGGTGAAGGGCTGGCAGGGCGTGCCGTTCTCCAAGGTCGTCATTGACGATGCGTTCTGGCGCCCGCGGCTCGAAGTGCTGAAGAACGTCACGATCAAGGTATGCCTCACCAAGTGCGAGGAGACGAACCGGATCGCGAATTTCGCGCTGGCAGGCGGGCTCATCGAAGGCAAATTCGAGGGTATGTACTATAACGATTCCGACGTATACAAGGTGCTGGAAGGTGCGGCGTACGCCCTCATGACGGAGCGCGATGCCGAGCTGGAAGCGGAGATCGACCGGATTATTGCGCTGATTGCCGCCGCGCAGGAAGAGGACGGATATCTCTCTACGTATTACACGCTGGAAGCGCCGGCGCTCAAGTGGACGGATATGGAGAAGCACGAGATGTACAACGGCGGCCATCTTATCGAGGCGGCAGTCGCGTATTACGAAGCAACCGGCAAGTGCGAGCTGCTGGATGTGGCCTGCCGTATGGCCGACCATTACGACACGATATTCGGCCCCGGCAAGCGCCACTGGGCGGAGGGGCACGAAGAGATCGAGCTCGCGCTCGTGAAGCTGTTCCGCGCCACGGGCGAGGAGCGCTACTGGAAGCTGGCGCTGTGGCTGCTCGAAGAGCGGGGCCACGGCCACGGCGTCGGAGCGATCTGGGATAAGCCGGACTGGGGTCCGGCTTACTGCCAGGACGACGTTCCGGTGCGCGACATCCAGGAAGTGAAGGGACATGCGGTCCGCGCGATGTATCTGTATACCGCCATGGCAGACGTAGTCTTGGCCTCCGGCGATTCGGCTTACATGGATGCGCTGGACCGGGTGTGGGCACATACGGTGGAACGCAATATGTATGTGACGGGGGGAATCGGACCTTCCGTGCATAACGAAGGCTTCACGCATGATTATGACCTGCCGAACGAATCGGCGTATTGCGAGACCTGCGCCGCGATCGCGATGGCATTCTGGAATCACCGGATGAACCTGCTGCACGGCGACGGGAAATATGCCGATCTTGTGGAGCGGGAGATGTACAACGGCGCCTTGTCGGGCATCTCGCTGTCCGGCGACAAGTTCTTCTACGTGAACCCGCTCGCTTCGAAGGGGGAGCATCATCGCGTCGACTGGTTTCACACGTCCTGCTGTCCGACGAATTTGGCCCGTTTCCTGCCGTCCATCGGCCAGTACGCGTATGCCGTAGCAGAGGATGGCATCACGGTCAATCAGTATATGAGCAGCACGGCAACAGTGGTAGCGGCAAACGGCGCAAAGGTGGAGATGGTTCAGTCCACGGCGTATCCGTGGGACGGCCGCATTGTGCTGACCGTATCCCCGGAGCAGGCGGGCAATTTCACGGTGCGGCTCCGCCTGCCGGGCTGGTGCAGAGGCTATCGGGTTTCCGCGCAGGGCGAGCATGTCACCGGCACAGAGGCGCTGGCGGAGAAAGGCTACATCGTGCTGAACCGGCACTGGACGCCGGGCGATACGATTGAGCTTGCGCTCGATATGCCGGTGGAGACGGTGCGTTCCCGCTCGGAGGTTGAAGCGAACCGCGGCCGGATCGCGATTCAGCGCGGTCCGGTCGTGTACTGCGCCGAACAGGCCGACAATGCCGGGCTGGACTATGACGGCTTCGCCCTGTCCGCGCAGGAGCCGTTCGCGGCGGAGCATCGCGGCGAGCTGCTTGGCGGCGTGACAGTGTTGCACGGCAGGGAGAGCGAAGGCAAGCCGTGCGTGCTTGTGCCGTACTATGCATGGGACAACCGCGAAGCGGGCTTCATGCAGGTGTGGGTGCGCGAGGCGGAGGACCGGCGGTTGTACCGGTTCTAGCGAATACGCAAAATAGGGAAAATAATGAGGTAGAGCCGTTCGTTGTCGGTCGCGTGAAGCGATTGATGGCGGACGGCTTTTGCGGCTAACAGGAGGTTACGCTAATACGAATGGGCAGGATAGTTTAATCATTTTTGCGAATAACTTCAATTAGTGGGTTCATAAATATGTCCGTATCTCGGATCAAATTTGAAGGAGGAACAAATAAGCCGTATGGCTTCTTCTTTATAAATAACTTGTTGGGCTCAAACGAAGGTATCAATACATTTTTATTGTAAAACGATAAATGAAGTGATAAAATCAAAAATGAGGTGAAATAGATGAAAAAAGAGACGCTCTTTTTAAAAGTTGTTCTGGTTGTTATGGCAATTCCTGCATTAGTGATGTGTTTTTATGGACTCCCAGCGATGGCGCATAGTATGATGCCGGATTTCCCGGATATTAAAGTTTATCTTTCCGCTTTGGCTGCGTATGTGGCGTCTATTGCGTATTCATTTACGCTACTTCAGGCATTTAAGCTTCTCAGGTACATCGATACAAATACCGCTTTTTCGCAAACCTCTGTTTTAGCGCTTAAGAAAATAAAGCGAGCGGCGGTTGTCGTATCACTCATGTTTGCATGTAACCTCCCGCTTTTCTACTTTGTAGCTGACGGCGCAGACGCACCAGGCGTCATGGTCATCGGGCTATTTATAACCTGTGCGCCAGTCGTAATCGCAGTATTTGCCGCAGTTCTTGAGAAACTGCTCAAAAACGCGATCGAGCTCAAAGAAGAACAGGAGTTGACCGTATGATAGTGGTTAACATTGACGTCATGCTTGCAAAGCGGAAAATGAGCGTTACTGAGCTATCGGAGAAAGTCGGCATTACAATGGCGAACCTGTCGATACTTAAAAACGGAAAAGCGAAAGCCATTCGAATCTCAACACTCGAAGCGATCTGCAAAGCACTCGATTGCCAGCCTGGAGATATTCTCGAGTATCGGCAGGATTGAATAAAATAAAAAACCCGCCGTAAGTCGCAAATGTAAGTAATGATGAAGAGTTCGAAAGCTATATCAATCCTAACGACTACATAGCCTTCGCCTTTGAGGTTAACGGCAATATGACACTATACCATAAGAATAACTCATCAATAATAATGCTTGCTCATGACCATTTTTAGGTAAGCAGTTTTGTATGGAACCGGCTGAAAAAGATGTATGATTGTATAATTTGAACTTTTATAACATATATTAGTAAACGATTTGCAACTGTAAATAAAGGAGGGTGGTTAATGCTTCCGCCAGATGATACTTCCTTCCGGGCCGACGAGACGGAGGGACAAGCTGCCGCTTTGTTATCCACGGGATTAAACGAAACACTCATGGAACGTTTCAAACGTTATTACCGACAATATCGACTGAATTCCGGGGCGGATGAGGGCTTTATTCTAGCCAGAGAAACATTGGTGCTCGCCATGTTGAATGACATTAGCAATTATGCCAATGCGGACGATTTAATATCGATACGCCGAATGATGGGCGAATGGGATGAAATTCACTTGATGATTCAAGCCAGCAATGATTCTCTTAAGGAGAGTTTCGAGCAGGAGCTCAAGCTGCACACGTCAACTAAGCATTAGGGAGGAGGCCATCTTTATGACCCGCAAAATTCCAGAAACGGACGGTAATCAGGATACATTATATGAGGATCTGGAGGTGCATGAACGAACGGGCTTCTACTCGAACGAGAAGCTGTCGGACGAAACGAACACCGGATCGGTATCCGACATTGATGAGTCCGCCGACAGACTACGGCACAAGAAGGATTAGCTGATATGGCCGGAAAATCCTGTATGAGACGTGTTGGAGGACAAGAACAGAGGTACATGAAGATCCGCGGTTTCCGCGGATTTTTTATTTTGCCAAGGAGCGACTAGACTTGAAGAACGTGGCCGTTACGGGAAGAAATATATACGGCGAGCCGGGATTAGGTACAAATGTGTTCAAGCTGATTGTGCATCAAGGAGAGCTAACGCTGGAAAGTAAGGCTGCATATTGCGGCGTCCGTAAAACAGACAGCCTGTTTCAATATCCGGGAGGGATCGTCCTCGTCGACAGCGGCCATGTGTTGCTCGCCCCGGCCCGATGGCACTGTGATGCAGGAGGCGGATGTGGATAAAATGCTGGATACGAACGATACAAGCAGCTATTGCCCACGGAGCTTTCAGTCAGGTAAGAGATAAATAAAACACGGAAGCAGCCGTCTTAGTTCGGTTGCTTTTTCATTGAACGGGAGTTTAGCTCAGAAAACAAGGGCACTTCAACGACCAAGACCAACACAAAATATGTTTTAGTCTAATAAAGGATTTTCAATGTCATTTGGGGAAATTAACCAGAAAATAGGGGGTGCGTAATGTCAGATAATATTGGAATTAATATCAATAAAGTACAATTAGAAAACTATAAGTTTAGTGGAATTGATGCTTCTTTAGTCGGTGCGATTAAATCAGTTGCTGATTATTATCAGATCCCTTTGACAACATCATGGATATATGGCATGACAGGGCTTTCCTTCTTGAATGTACTTGATGAAAACCTAGTGGAACCCAATGGAGGACCACCTGAACCAGAGGTTTTTGATCTTGTACGTAATATTGGATTAGAGATAGATGGTCTGCATGTTTATGCAGAAAGTAAAGATTTTATTAACTTGCAGGCAGAAGCATGGGAGAAGGCAAAACAAGCCATTACCTCAAAGCAACCAGTTTTCGCAAAAAATATAGATATTGGGAATCAAACATCAGTGATTTATGCTTATGATGATGTCGGTTATTATACGCGAACATGGCATTCTGGATATGAGAACAGTGAAGACGTTATTCCTTGGAACTCACTAGGCTTAAGTCAATGTCCATGTATTGATTGCGAAAATTATCGGAAATCAACCAACCAGACGGTTAACTCGGAAAGTGGTTTGATTTCTTTACATTGGGCTACTCCAATCGAACCAGTAGATGAATTAACTACTCTTAAAAATGCACTTGGATTTGTTATTCGACTAAACGAACAAGGAAGTTATATGTGGTCAGAAAAAACTTATTACGTCGGTTCAAAGGCCTACGAAAAATGGTTGAATGCATTGGAAAGCGAGGCTGTAGATAAATATTTTTTCAGCCTCTTTTTAGAGATTTTGTATGAAGCAAGAAGCCATGCGGTGAAGTTTCTTACGCAATTGAAAGGAAGAATTACAGGTTTAAATGAACAAATGATTGATGAAGGGATAAATATATACAGCGAAGTGGCTTCAAGATACAAAATCTTGAAAGAGATGTATCCGTATGAAGAACCGCGTCAAAGCGAAATAAAGCAAAAAGAGCAATGTATCACAATCGTCAAAGAGTTATATCAATTGGAGAGATATTGTTTCAAATTTCTAAAAGAAATCCATGCTAGATTATGAGTCAAGTCATTAAACTCCCTCGGTACGATTTAGTTTTCTCACGAATGCTCGCTTATTCCCAGGATTTCACCCTCGACAGAAATACAGAAAGATAGTAAAGGTGACACCGCAGTAAACCAGGACATCATGAAGGCGTGAGGAAATAGAGGGGGAGGGTGTATAACCCATATCCTTCCATATACTGCACGCTTCTCCACGCCGCCCCCGGAGGTTTTCACTCCCATGTCTCAACGGGTCGATGCCCTCTCATTCCTTCGTTACGCCTGTCCAAGGGGTGGAGGCCGGTCTTGCTAACGGTACGGGTCGGTGCCCTTTGGTTGAATGGATCCGGTACTCCGTGCTTTCTTTGAAATCCCGCGAATAAGCCAAAATTCGTGCAACGAAACGGTAGAATCTGGTTATCAGCTTGCTGAATAGGCATCGTTTTATGAGGATTGTAGGCTTCCCGGCTACGAGCCATTCCAACGAGTATGCGAGCTAGTTTACCACACAGCTTCATAAGTGACCTCATTTTCTTCATCTTTTTCACCTGTACATTGAATGCATGCATGGCTTTGAATTCCGGATTGTTCGCTATTAAACTCATGGCCATCATGAAGATAAACCGTCGGAGGCGAGAGCGTCCGCGTTTGCTGATTTTCATCTGTCCGGTCCATTTGCCTGAACTTGCTTCCGCAAGGTTGAGGCCGGCGTGACGCAACAGGGCATTGCCATGAACAAAGCCGCTTAGATCTCCTGCCTCACCAAGAATACCGGCCAGTGAAATGGCGCTAATCCCTTTGACAGCAAGCATGGATTTCGCAAAAGGAATCCGATCTAAGACGGAGATGATCGCCGTCTCTACCGTTGCTAGCTGCTGGCAAGCAAGGTCATATTCATCAAGCAATTGCTTTAAGTGAAGCTTGTAAGCAGGCGTAGCCTGTTTAGATCCAACAGAATGACTAGCAAGCGAGATAAGAGCTCGAGCCCTGCGCTCACCAGAATGCCGTTTCATAAGGGTTTTCCAGCCAGCTATGACGTCTTGGGGCTGCAGCTTACTCAAATCCTCGGGCGAGGGAAAGAGACGCAAAGTAGCCAACGAGCCCGTGCACATCAAGCTCTTGAAGACTTGTCGCAACTCTGGGAAAACAACGTCAACCCACCGATGGATTTGGTTCTTGGCACTGACAAGTCTCGTCACGACAGAGTCGCGGTTTGAGAGATGAACACGTAATTCTTCAAAGGCTTCCGGCGTGTTTCGGATGAACGAGTAGTAGCCGTTTTTGACCATGTCCGCAATGCGAGCGCATCCTTTTTGTCGCTCTTGGAAGGGGTGTTGTCGCGGTTTTCCTTATTCTTTTTCACTAGATGAGGGTTAACGAGAACAACTTCAACTTGATGATTGGAGAGCCAGTTAGCGAGATTATGCCAGTAATGACCGGTTGGTTCCATGCCCACAATGGCTGGAGTTAGATTATGAGTCGCTTGTAGTGAATGGATCCATCGAAAAAGAGTTTGAAAGCCTTCTTCGTCATTGGAGAAGGAAAGGGGATGACCAAGTGCGATTCCTCGAAAGTTAACAGCCCGTGCCACATGGGTTTGCTGAGCGATGTCGATACCGACGACCAGATGGTGAGCGGTAATTTTTTCAATGAGTTGATTTTGTTTGTCCTGCGATTTAAACTTCATAGTAGAGCGTCCTCCTGGATGATGGGATTTTAAGGGCTATGACCCGTTGCGTACTCCCATCGTACCGAGGCGCTTTTCTTTTTTCAAAGACGAAATTAATCCATCTACAGGAATGCTAACGGGCAGCATTCCTATAATGTAAAAATATCAGGTTTGAGAAAGAAAAAGACTCCTTGGTAAGATTGTTTAGGGATCCCGGTAGCTGGCCAGCGAACGGATCCAAAAACAAAACCAAGGAGACTACAACATGAATTCTACCCAAAACGAGCGAATAACTCAAATCACATCTACGACTCTAATCGTCGGGGTGGACATTGCAAAGTTCAAGCACGTGGCTCGTGCCCAGGACTTCCGGGGAGTCGAAGTTGGGAAGCCGGTAACCTTTGAGAACACGTTAGATGGATTCGAAAGATTCAATTCGTGGTTTCGCAAGCTCATGGCTGAGCAAGGATATAATGACGTCATCATCGGTATGGAACCGACAGGCCATTACTGGTTGAATCTCGTTCATCATTTGAAGCAGTAAGATATTACGTGTGGTGTGGTAAATCCGTTGCATGTGAAGCGGACCAAAGAACTCGACGACAATTCACCGACGAAGAATGACGTCAAGGATGCACGCGTCATTGCCCAACTGGTCAAAGACGGGCGGTATGCCGTACCCAGCCTGCCGCAGGGCGTTTACGCCGAACTGCGAGAGGCGACGAAGATTCGCGACCATCTGTCGACTGACCTGCGTGTGGTGCAAGGGCGCATGCATAACTGGCTGGACCGCTATTTCCCGGAGTTTTTGACGGTGTTCAAAGATTGGGAATGCAAGTCGGCGATACAGCTTCTTAAGCTCAAACTTCTGCCGGGTGAAATTGTCCATGTATCGGATGAGTATCTCCTTGAACATATGAGACAGGTAGCGAAGCGCGGCGCCGGATTGAGCCGGATCCACCGGTTTAAAGAGGCGGCTCGCTGTTCTGTAGGCATTGAGCAAGGCAAAGAACTGGCCAAGATGGAACTGCAGCTGCTGCTTACGCAGTACGAATTTCTTCAGGAGCAGTTCACCGAGTTGCATGCAAGAATGGATGAGCTCCTGGAGCAAATTCCAAGCAGCAAGCAGCTTTTGGCCATGAAAGGGATTGGTCGCGATACGGCGATTGGATTTCTCGCAGAAGTCGGCGACATTCAGCAGTACCGGCATCCCAGACAGATCAGCAAGCTGGCCGGTCTAAACTTGCGTGAGAATACGTCCGGCAAGCACAAAGGCCAGACGAAGATCACAAAGCGCGGCAGGAAGGGGCTTCGAGCCTTGCTGTTCCGGGTAGTCATACCGCTCGTGGCGAAGAACCCAGCCTTTAAGGCCTTGCATGAATACTACACGACAAGACCAGAAAATCCGCTTAAGAAAATGCAGTCGCTCATTGCGTTATGCAACAAGTTGATCCGTATTCTGTTTGGCATCTTGAAGAAAGGCCATGCATTCTACGAGGACAGGATGCTGGCTGATATCCCTCGATTTGCAAGTGAACCGATTGCCGCTTAAGTTACGAACGGGCATTAAACGAAATAAACCATGACAACAGCAGAAGCACGGATGAGTCGGAGCTAACTAACATACGGACGTAGATCCTGGCGGGCAGCATATCTGACCTCCACCTCATGGATAGGTTGAATGAAGGAATGTGGGAGCGAAGATTCTGTGAGACATGGGAGGGTCACCACCATGAGACCTTGTGGAGATCCAAAAGTGCGACTATATCTTTCCTAAGTAACCACTTTTTAAAGCAGGTGGTCTAAGGAGAGGTTGCTTTGCGCTTTTCCCGTCTCCAAAGTTCCCCTCACCTTGATAACCAATCCAACTGCTCATGGTTAATGTGTTTTTGAGAATGCCGCATTCTTGAGAATAAGCGAGAAATCCTGAGAAAAGCGTTTGCTCATAGAGGGAGGTTAATGCAGCAAATGAGCTGGCTGATTCAAGGTAAACGGATGGCTAAAGGGCTATAACAATAGTAAACGACATTACGTAATTGGGCTGCTGGGTTCACGTAGGCGGAAATTTCAAGAGGCGCTCAAGAGGTGCCTGTCAAATAGCAAACATAAATTGCGCAAGACAATAAAAGTCCACCCAGTGAATCAAAAACCTGGTGGACTTTTACTTTAATCAGAACCTTCTCTTTGTGTTACTTCGCGCGCGATCTGACGTATTTCTTGCAAAATCGGTAGTTGTTTTTCCTCCTTCCATAGCACTGCCGCCTCCGAGATCAGCGGGGGATCGATAAGTCGCCGATAGGCGACTTCATCCGGTCGAACTCTGCTAATGCTGCTCGCTACTAGAGACACCCCAACTCCGGCTGCCACAAGACTAATGATAGCAGACTCGGTTGCCGCCTCTTGATTAATGACGGGGCTAAATCCAGCCAAATGGCATAACGAAATGAAATCGTCGAAGATCATGCGATTTGCGCTGCGTGAGTACATCACGAACTTCTCGTTTTCTAGTTCCCGGAGCGAAAGTGATTGTCGCTCGGCTAGGGGATGATTCTTGGGGAGCGCGATCGCGGCTGGCTCCTGATAGATCGTTTCATACGCTAATCCAGACATTTTGGCGCCGGGGAACATCAAGAAGCCAATGTCCACGTCTTCGTTTAGAACCTTAAGCTCCAATTCAGGAGAAACCAACTCGAGAAGCACGATCTCAAAATGCGGGAACCGTTCTCGAAACTGGCGCACAATCGGTGGCAGAACGCTATATAAACTGTAACTTGAGTAACCAATAATCAACTTGCCGCCTTCACCGCGCGCGATTCGTTGCGCTATTTCCACCCCTCGGTCAATTCGCCCAAGACCGGCCTGAACATCGGCCAGCAGCGCCTCGCCAGCGGACGTTAGCGCGACCGTACGGGTCGTTCGCTTCAACAGTTCAACGCCTATCTCATCCTCAAGCCTCTTTATTTGATAACTGAGCGGTTGTTGGGCCATATGCAATTGCTCGGCCGCGCGTCCGAAGTGTAAGGTCTCGGCTACCTTCATAAAATAGCGCAATTGTCGCAGTTCCATGAAAACCCTCCATGTTTGATCAAGCTTCAGCGACCATTATATATAGATTTAGTGTTAATGTACATTGATATAGTGTTTATCATGCGGTAAGTATCGATGTAAAGTAGTACTTGTACCGGGGCGGAACAATTTATTCTAAGCATGATCTAAACGTATTTTGTCAGTCACAGCGTATCGAAAGCCGGCATCATAGTAGGGCAGCTTATAATATTCGTGCGTTCCGGTAAGCCTCGGGAGCTTAGATAAGTTAACCCCAATTTTTTCAATTAAGTCTAGAAATTAAGGAGGGAGGAATTTACATGGACAGATTATCTCTTCAGGGCAAAGTAGCGTTGGTGACCGGAGCGTCGGGTGGGATTGGTAGGGCTATCGCCGAGCGTCTTAGTAAGGACGGTGTCAACGTGGTAGTCAACTACTACCCCAGTGCCCGTCAAGACGCCGAAGAGGTCGTGCAATGCATCGTACAAAGCGGTGGTAAGGCTATCGCTGTGGGGGCTGACATCTCCGACTCCGCGCAAATGCGAGGACTGTTTGATTTAGCCGAGAAATAATTTGGACACGTGGATATCGTGGTGCTCAACGCTGCGAATGTGAAACACGGCACCATTGTCGGCACGACGGATGAACAGTTCGATGAAATGTTTGCTACCAACACACGCGGGAGCTTCATTGCCCTCAAAGAAGCGGCCATCCGACTTCCGGATGGAGGGCGGATAGTCGCTATCTCTGCTGGACTGACAATCATCCCTCGTCCGGGAACTGGCGTTTACGCAGCGAGTAAAGCCGCTACTGACCATCTTGTTCGAGTGCTCGCTCATGAAGTAGGCGCTCGGGGAATTACCGTCAACAGCGTCCTTCCCGGCGCTACCCTTACGCCGGCTCTGATCGCTGCCGGACAAGCGGTTATCGACGGAGAGATTGCCCAAACACTTCTGGCACGCGTCGGTACGCCGGAAGACATCGCTGACATTGTCGGCTTCTTGGTATCAGATCAAGCCCGATGGATCACCGGTCAAACAATCGGCGCCGGCGGCGGGATGTTCTGAACGCATGACCTTACTCGGATAGTAACCCCTTCGAGTAGACAAGTGCTAAGAGTCTCTTTAAGCCGATTACCTTAAAGACTTAACTAAATGATGCTAAGGGAGAGATAATTTGCGATGAAGAAATTCCATAATAAATTAAAGGTATTAAGTCTTGCTCTAACGATGACACTTGGTACAGTCGGAACAGTATCGTTCTCGAATAGTTCGCATTCTTACGCAGCTACTGTTGTAAGAGCGAACAAAGTTGAAAAATCCAACCAGGGTGCATCGTCTAGTCATCAACTGAAGCCAAAACAGGTAGCCGCGGCGTTCTACGCCAGCTACAACGGGGATCTCGCCGCTGGCTTCGAGAAATATATTTCAAAGAAATTGGTGCTTCACGGGTTCGACGGTCCCATGGACCGCGGAGTTTGGCTCGCTAGCGACCTCGAGCTAAAAGGGGCGCTCAAAGGTTATAAACTGCAAGTTCTCGATCAAATAGCGGAAGGCAACAAGGTCGTCACACGTTGGACACTGGGCGGCGTCCAAACCGGCACGATTCTGGGAATTCCAGCGTCCGGCCGCGAAGTCCACCTCAGCGGTATTTCCATCGACCGCATTGAGAACGGCAAATCCGTCGAGCACTGGTCGGAAGGGAACTTCGGACGATTCTTGCAGGAGCTCCAGGCTCCCCCAACCAATCAAGTAACTCAAAACATTAAAAACAATAAAGTCCAGGTATCAAGCGAAGTCTCGGCCAATCACCTACTGAAGCCAAAACAGGTCGCCACGGCGTTCTACGCTAGCTACAACGGGGATCTCGCCGCCGGTTTCGATAAGTATATCTCGAAGGACCTGTTGCTTCACGGATTCGACGGTCCCATGGACCGCGGAGTTTGGCTCGCTAGCGACCTCGAGCTAAAAGCGGCGCTCAAAGGCTATAAATTGGAAGTGCTCGATCAAATCGCAGAGGGCAACAAAGTCGTTACGCGTTGGACCCTGGGAGGCGTCCATACCGGCACGATTCTAGGAATCCCAGCATCCGGCCGTGAAGTCCACCTCAGCGGTATTTCAATCGACCGCATTGAGAACGGCAAATCCATCGAGCACTGGTCGGAAGGAAACTTCGGTCGTTTCCTGCAGGAAATCTCGACTCCTCTAAACAACCAACAGGATCCAAAACAAGTAGCCGCGGCGTTCTACGCTAGCTACAACGGGGATCTCGCTGCCGGCTTCGATAAGTATATCTCGAAGGACCTGTTGCTTCACGGATTTGACGGTCCCATGGACCGCGGAGTTTGGCTCGCTAGCGACCTCGAGCTAAAAGGGGCGCTCAAAGGTTATAAATTGGAAGTGCTCGATCAAATCGCAGAGGGCAACAAAGTCGTTACGCGTTGGACCCTGGGAGGCGTCCACACCGGCACGATTCTAGGAATCCCGGCATCCGGCCGTGAAGTCCACCTCAGCGGCATTTCCATCGACCGCATTGAGAACGGCAAATCCGTCGAGCACTGGTCGGAAGGGAACTTCGGCCGTTTCCTACAAGAAATCTCGACACCTCTAAACGGCAAGTAATGCTGCACGGCTGAACCATAGGTACTCGGCGGCGGGATGTTCTGAACGCAGGACCTCACACGGATAGTATCCCCTTCGAGTAGACAAGTGCTAAGAAAGCACTACAGTCTACTTGAAGGGGACTTTTTATGTCTGAGATCCACAAGACAAATTCGATAGTTAAATGCAAGCTGGCTTTGTCCAACTAACGGGCAGAATAATTCAATCGGCGACATGGTAAACTACTCCAAAAAATACCGGAGGTTTCTTTCCATGTTCCGGAGAGCCATTTTAATTTTCTTAACTTATGTAAGCTGCTTCATTGATATGGGCGCAGTAAGGGCATCTAATAGCCCAGCAATTTCTTTACTAGAGGCTCATCAGATCGGTCTTGGCGAAGCTAGAAAATGGGATACTCAGGCAGAGTTAATTTACATTACGAGTGTTGGTGATAAAGGATCGATGCCTCCTTCAACGCTTGGGCATGATGGAAAAAGGGAAATTTGGAATTTGCTCTTTACAAATGGTCCGCGAAACCAAACTCTGATCATCAACATAAAAAAAGGTAAAATCGCAATTGAACAAATAGCCAAAGAAAACACTCAAGATTTTAAAATTATTCCACAAGGTGATCTTTTACTTGATTCAACAGATATGGTGCAGACTGCGATTAAATACGGTATAAGACCAGGGGAGGGATGGGCTGAAGGATATCACTTCAAGATTAGTAAAGATCAGCATGCACTGTTTTTCGGAGTAATTGGGCAGAACAAGGATGGTAAGATGACAAAGTTGTACATGGACAAGGCAGGGAAGGTTCTTGGATCTGAAACGAAAAAATGATTGATAACAATAGAATCAATTGGCATTGGAATAGAAAGTCGTCGAATTGACAAGAACTTGATCTCATTCCCGATGAAAGGCAGGAATCGCATAACACTAAAGGGCAGATAATGCGTAACAAACTCTTTGCATACTGCGTTTAAGATATAATTGGGATTGCAAGGAGGAATGATTTTTATTCGACAAAAGACGCTCGTCACGTTGGCATTGCTACTTCTCGTTATCCTTTTCATTGTCCTATGGTTCGTATCGGGTGGAAGAGGCAGTACAGTCAAGAGCTTCGAGGATTCGATCGAAACGATACAAAATCGCGAATTTCTCGTGAACTGCTCTGATGAAGTCAACCGCGGCAAACACGGAGCAATCGACGATGTCGGTTACTTATGCAACATCAAAGTAACGAGCGAAACCAAGCTTGCGGACGCCGACGGGAAGCCGCTTCGGTTTGAAGATTTCGCGTATGGCGATACGATTCGGATTACATTCTCCAAAGGTAAAAACATCAGCAGCAATAAGAAGAGAACATTCGACGCGGCCGAAATCATTCGACTACAGCAAGCATTGGGTGTTCAGGAGTAGTATTAAATTCATCCAAGCTAGAGGGCAGAGTAGATGTCATTGTTAAACTAACTGGGAACGTTAGCGTTCAATAATAGAGCAGCAGCTCAGACTTTTTTTCTCGTCTGATATGCTGCTGTTCCGTTTTTAGGGGTCAGTCTAATACTTATTTTTCAGAGCCTGACGGGTTTGGCAATTCGAAACACCGCACGAATTCAATACATCCAGTCTAATACTTTATTTTCTTAAGACAGGAGGCGGAACTGTGCCGCGTCTAAAGCATCTAAACAAGTCTTCGTTTGAGTATTATAATAAATGGATTTACTGGGCTTAGTTAACACGGAGGATACCATGAGAACCCCAATTTTCTTCGGAGCCGTCCATCTCCTCTTCTATCGGAACGAGGAAGTGCTGCTCCTGAAAAGAAAGAATACCGGCTTCGAAGACGGCAAGTGGAGCGTCGTGGCAGGACGGATCGACGGCGGAGAAGAAGTGAAATCGGCCGCGATTCGGGAAGCCAAGGAAGAAGCGGGCGTCGATATTTTGCCCGAGGACCTGGACATCGCGGGCGTGATCCATCGCAAGAACGGAAACACGGAATGGATCGATTTCTATTTGAACGTTCGCGCTTGGCGCGGAGTGATCGTCAATGCCGAACCGCATAAATGCGAAGCGCTGCAGTGGTTCGACCGCAGGGCGCTGCCGGAGCCGATGATCGGTTATATCCGCACGGCCATTGGGAAGAACCGCGGCGAGATGTGGTTTGATAGCTTAGGCTGGTAAGCTGGAGAAGGTTGAGACCGGGATCAAAATACTGAAATTAAGCGGCAAGTCGTCGGCATTCTCCCTGCGATCTGGTTTTTTGGTTTTCAGCCGCAGGGATGCATCGCTCTTTATCATTGCGGGACCGACCATTAGGTCGGCCTTTTTTTTTGATCCTGGACGCAGGCAGCAAACGACTCCAAAACCGTATCAGCATTCGAAATTATTATTATTTGCAGCGCCTCCTCTGCTCGCTACACTGAATATGACAGCGCATCCATAACTGAAAGGAGCATGACTTCCATGAAAACTGCCGCTGAACCGAGGGCCGGTACCCTAGCTCCGAAGAAGGATTCCAACGCGCAGAAACGAGCCGGCTTTCAGCTGTTTCTGCTGACAACGCCGCTGCTGGCCGTCGTCCTTTTATTTTGTTATTACCCGCTCTATGGTTGGATTTATGCGTTCTTCGATTATCATGCCGGGATGAAGCTGTCGGATACGCCGTTTGTCGGCTTGAAGCACTTCGCCGCGCTGGTGGACAATGCGGTGACACGGGAAGACATCGTTCGCGTGCTGCGCAATACGTTTGCGATCAGCTTTCTGGGCATTCTGACATCGCCCTTGCCCGCGATCTTCGCGATCTGCTTGACGGAAGTCCGCTTCAAGCGATTTCAGCGTCTTGTGCAAACGCTTACGACGCTGCCGAATTTCATCAGCTGGATTCTGGTCTACGCCGTCGCTTGGTCGGTCTTCTCCGTAGGGGACGGATTCCTCAACCGCTTCCTGCTCGCGGCGGGCCTCATCCATAATGAAATCAATTTCCTAGCCACGGACAGTCATATCTGGCTGACGATGCTGGCGTACGCGACCTGGAAAGGCCTCGGCTGGAGCGCGATTATCTACCTTGCCGCGATTGCCTCGATCGAACAGGAGCTGTACGAAGCGGCGACCGTCGACGGAGCCGGCCGTTTTGCGCGGATTTGGCATATTACCGTACCGGGCTTGATGCCGACATTCTTCGTGCTGCTGCTGCTGTCGATCGCCAACTTCATCAACAACGGACTGGAGCAATATTTCGTCTTCCAGAACCCTATGAACAAAGGCGGCATCGAGGTGCTTGACCTGTTCGTGTACAACCAAGGGATGCTTGGCAACGATATTCCGTTCGCCACGGTCGTCAGCATGCTGAAGTCGGTCGTCAGTATCGTGCTCTTGTTCGCCGCGAACGCGATGTCACGGGCAATCCGCAAAGAATCGATTATTTAAGGAGGTCTACCCGGATGCTGCATGAGGAGCGAACGCTCGGCAACCAACTATTTAACGTCATGAATATTATCGCCTTCACCTTATTTACGCTGGCTTGCATTTTCCCGTTCTACTACATCTTCATTAACACGATCAGCGATAACAAGCTCGCTTCGACCGGGCAAATTCTGCTGCTCCCGAAGGGGACGCACTTCCATAATTACGTCGAAGTGTTCAAGATCAAGGGACTGTGGAACGCCGCGTTCATCTCGGTCGCCCGCACCGTTCTCGGCACGCTGCTGACCCTGGTGGGTTCGGCCTTCCTCGGCTACGCGTTCTGCCGGGGCGAATATTGGAAGCGGACGTTCTGGTACCGGTTCGTGATCGTGACGATGTACTTCAATGCGGGATTGATTCCTTGGTTCGTGACAATGAAAAATTTAGGCATGCTAAATAACTTTCTGGCCTATATCCTGCCCGGCTTGGTGTCGCCTTTCTTCGTGATTTTGTTCAAAACCTACGTCGAGCAAATTCCGCCGGCCCTGGAAGAGTCGGCGCAGCTCGACGGAGCCGGCTATATGGTGCGGTTCACACGGGTCGTGCTTCCGCTCTCGATGCCGATTTTGGCCACCATCGGCGTATTCGCAAGCGTCGGACAATGGAATGCCTTCATGGATACGCTGTTTCTGATGCGGGATGCCAAGCTGTATACGCTGCAATTCGTGCTGTATCAGCATCTGAGCGAAGTGAACGCGCTGGCGGCGCTGATGCGTTCCTCGTCGAGCGGCCAGCCGATCGACCCGTCGCGGCTGCTGACGGCGACTTCGATTCGAATGACGATCTCCATCGTCGTGGTGCTGCCGATTTTGTGCGTGTATCCGTTTCTGCAGCGTTTTTTCGTGAAGGGAATTATGATCGGTGCCGTCAAAGGCTGACGAGGCAAGCAGGATACCGTTCAGTAATGGCGTCGGGAAACCGACGATTACAATAGATAGGCATATAAATGGGAGGCAATCACGATGCGCGTGAATCGAAAAGCATTCGCGGCCGCGGCCGTCAGTCTGATGATGGTCATGAGCGCTTGCGGCAGCAACGAGAACAGCGGCAGCACAGGGAACACGGACACAGGCAGCGCAGGCAATACGGGTGCGACGGATGAAGCGAACGGAGGGACCGCCGATAACTCGGGCAGCGGAGCCGCCGCGGACAACGAAACGGTCACGCTCCAAATGTTCTCTTTGCCGGCAAATACGTCGGGCTTGCAGGAGAACTGGTGGGCCAACATTTTGCAGGAGAAGGTCGGCGTTAAGCTGGAGCTGCTGCCGTCGGGCGATCAGGGCGAGCAGAAGCTGCAGGCGCTCATGGCCGGAGGCGAGCTGCCGGACATCGTTGTATTTAAGACGCCGAAGCAGGTGTCCGACGCGGTCCGGGCGAATATGCTGCTGAACCTGGACGATTACGCAGACAAGCTGCCGAACCTGGTCAAGAATGCGGGTAAGTCGCTGCAATACTATCGGGACATCGCAAGCAACGGTACCGGCAAGGCTTACTCGGTCGGCAATGCGATCGGCAAGGGCGACGTGATGACTGAGCTTAACTACGGTCCGTCTCTGCGGTGGGATTTGTACAAGAAGCTGGGCATGCCCGAAATCAACACAATGGAGGATTACTTGCCGCTGCTGAAGAAAATGCAGGATTTGGAGCCGAAGACGGCGGACGGACAGCGCGTATACGGGTTCTCGCTATGGAAGGACTGGGACAGCATTAATATGGAGCAGGCGACGCAGCCATCCGTATGGAGCGGCATCGACACGGGGGACCAGCTCGCGCTGCCGTTCCTGCAGGTGAATATCGGAACCGGGGAAACGAAGAGCATCCTTGATGCGGACAGCGAATATATCCGCGCCCTGAAGTTTTACTATCAAGCGAACCAAATGGGGCTCGTCGATCCCGACTCCCTTACGCAGCGCTTCGATACCTCGGCACAGAAGGTGCAGCAGGGACGCGTGCTGTTCGGCTGGTGGCCGTGGTATACAGGCGGCTACAACACGCTTGAACATATGAATGCCGCCAATCCTTCAGGCTTTCGCTCCGTCCTGCCCAAAGATTACAAAGCATTCTGGTGGGGCGAGAATCCGATCGGCAGCTCGTGGTCGTTCGCGATTAGCGCTTCCTCGAAGCACGTCGATGCCGCGCTTCGTTATCTGGACTTCATGTATTCGACCGACGGCATGCAGCTGCTGATGAATGGTCCGAAGGGCGTCACCTGGGACGTGAACGACAAAGGCGAGCCTTACGTTACCGATCAGGGCTGGGATATGATCGAAAATAACAAGGATCTGCCGGGAGGCGGCAAGCTTGGGGAAGGCACAGGTACTGTGAACAGCTACGGCTTATCCGGCGCCAACCTCAATCCGTCAACGGGGCAGGCGCTCAATTACGGGTATTGGCCGTCCTCGCAAGGCCGCAATCCTTCCAAGCTGATGAAGGATTGGCAGGATACGACCGGCTTCAAATCGACGACCGAGATGCTGAAAGCCCAAAACCGGTACACGCTGACGCCGCTTGCGATGAAGCTCGTGCCGCCGATGGACGACGACATGAACGCGTTCAAGAACAAAATCGGCGACGTCGTAAAGACGAACTCATGGCTGGCCGTGTTCTCGAAGAACGAGAACGAATTTAATAGCTATGTCGACGACATGCGGAAGAAGGCCGAAGGACTCGGCGTTCAGAAGGTGCTCGACTGGGATATGCAGGCATGGAAGACCGCGCAAGAGAGCGCGGCGAAATACCAATAACGATTGCCGCCGCCGTGAAGAATATGCCGGCTGCCGATCAAGCAGGTCCTAGCGGCCTGCTTTTTTGATCTATAATGGAGGATAGGATGCTCAGGGCCAGCCCTGGCCTGGTTAAAGACAGCAATGAAGGGAAGGACATGCGATGCTTGTCATGAAACAGATGCGCAGGTGGTTTCCGCTTCGGTTCCAGAATCGGCTCATGCTGTACAATACGCTCATCTTTCTCGTCGTCGCGTATGCGCTCGCGTTTCTGGCCGTCCGTTATGCGAATCAGCTCGATACGGTGAAGCAGCTGCAGGCGAGCCGCGATGCGCTGAATGCGGTCACAAACTTTTACGACCGGAAGCACGATCAATTCGTAAATTTGCTGTTCCCGCTCTATGAGGATCCCGCCAATTACGACAAGATCAATAATCTGCTGGAAGCGAGCTCCGATCAGGACTACGAGACCGATCCGTACTTGAAGTCGGGCATCGTCAGCCTGCTGCAGAACGTGACTGTGAAGGACAGCGACATTGCGGCGATTCTGATCCGCAAGACGCGCACCGGCACCAACTTCCTGTACAGGAGCCAAAGCCGAACGATCGAGACGGTAGGGGAGAGCTTCCCGTTTGCGGATGTTTTGCGAAGTAAGCGGGGGGGCAGAAGCATTTATGGCAGCCGGCTGCTTGGCGGTACGCTGTCCCGCCCGGTCGAGGTTTACGGGATCGCGGGTGAGCTCGGCAGCCAGAACATTCGAACGAACGCCGGCCAGATTCTGATCGCATACGCGACAAGTCCGATCGATAAAATCCTGGACGCCTATTCGGGCCGCAAACAAGGGCGGTTCCTGCTGCTGACGCGGAGCGGCGATCGAATCTACGACTCCAGGGGCGAGTATGCCGCGGGACCTTGTCCATCCATAGAGCTGCTGCTCTCCGGGAAAGATCAGGCGGTCATCGACGGGAAGGCGGAATACATCCAAGTCGTCAATCAGCTGGGCCGCAATTACATCGGCGTCAATCTCGTCCCAATGGGAAAGATCGAGACGGGAAATCCCGGTCTTGCGTACAAGGTTTACGGCGCCATCACGGCGATGGCCGTTCTGTGCGCGCTGCTCTACGCCATGGCCGGATCCATTGTCGCCAAACGGCTGCATCAGCTTGTCCGGGCGATGAAGCGCGTAGGCGAGAGCGATTTGTCTTACCGGGTGCCGGTAGGCGGGCGCCATGACGAATTCGGCGAATTGGCGATTCGGTTCAATCGCATGACCGGCGAGCTGCAGGAGATGATCAAGCGGGAATATATCAGCGAGCTGCGTAAGAAGAACGCGGAGCTTCATGCCTTACAGGCAGGGATTAATCCTCATTTCCTCTACAACACGCTGGAGGCGATCCGGATCAAAGCCAATGACGAGGGTAATGCGGATGTCGCGGAGATGATCGTGCTGCTGGCTAATTTGTACCGCAGCATCGTGAAGGACGATACGTTTATTTCGATCCGCAAGGAGCTGCATCTATGCGGGATGTACATCGATATTTTCTCGATGCGCTATGCGGGAAGCCTGCCCGATTACGCGCTTGACGTCGAGCCGGGGATCATGGACTGCCTGATTCCGAAAAACCTGCTCCAGCCGCTCGTCGAGAATTATTTTGTCCACGGGCTGCGGGACAGGGAGGAAGATAATCAATTCGCCATCACGGGCAGACGGCGAGGCGAGGAGATTGAATTTGTCTTCGAGGACAACGGTCGGGGCATCGCGCCGGGGCGGCTCGCGCGAATTGCGCAGGATCTGCGCAAGGACAGCCTGGACGACACGGCAGGGAAAAGGCAGAGTTACGGCCTGCTGAACGTGCAGGAACGCATTCGGCTCGTGTACGGCAAGGACTGCGGCTTGGCGGTCGTGAGCCCGGGGCCGGGCCTCGGAACGCGCATTGTCGTCCGCATCAAGGCGCAGACCAGCACTCCCTCCGGCGATGCGCACGAGATGGGACGCGGCATGCATGGGAAGGAGAGCCCCCGGACGCGTCTAGTTGATGGTGAGGGCTCGCGGTGAGATCAACGCTCCGCAGGCATCGAAACGAGGGAGCGCCTGCGGAATTCAACCGGCGAGTAACCGTACGTCTTCTTGAACAGGCGGTTGAAGTAGCTGTGGTTCGGAATGCCGATGCGCGGCGCGATGTCGCTGATTTTCAGATCGGTTTCAAGCAGCAGCGCACGGGCGGCTTCCAAGCGGGCTTGCGCGACGTAATCGTTGAAGTATTTGCCGGTTTCGTCTTTGAACAGCTGCCCGAGATAAGCCGAGCTGACCTTCATGGACGCAGCCAGCGTCTTCAGCGAAAGCTCTTTCCCCAGCCGGAGGCGGATCTGCTCCAGCGTTTGCCGAATGAGCGGATGATACGAGCCGCTGCGTTCATGCATCGCCTTGACGGCTTCCGCGATCGCGGATTTCATCCAGTGGGTGAGCTGCTCCGGCTTCCGCGCTTCCATGAAGGTCGAAAGCTGCCGCAGCATGCTTGCAGGCAAGGCGCTTCCGACTCTGCCGGCGTCGATCGTCGACTGAACGAGCTGCAGCATGAACGGAATGGCTGACGTATGGGGATCTGCCGAAGCGCGCAAGGAATGAAGGATGGCCTGCAAGGCTTGGTCGACGCTGCCGGCTTGCAGCAGCTGGATGAACGAGACCCGGCTGAGGGCAAAGGGGTCCATCTCGGCCCCGCAGCGCCAGATCGGGACTGCGGGATTCAGATAGCGGTAATGCAGGGCAAGCCGCGCATCCGAGAAGCTTTCGTGCACGCGCGAGGACGAAGCCGTTAGCCGTCCGGCGGCCGCGAACGCGTGAATGCCGCTCGAAGCGGCTTTCTGGATGATGCTGCGAAGCATCGACTCCAGCTCGCCTTCGAGGGAGTCGTGGCTGATAATGACGACTCGGAAGGAGGTGTCCATGAAGCATTCCTTCAAGCACGGCGAAGCCGGCATGCTTCTGCACAGCTCCAGCAGCCGGGCTGCGGCAGGAATCATGCCGCAAGCTGCGGCACCCTGTTCTGTTCCATCGACGTTAACCTCGAGAACGGCTGCTCGATACGCTTCCGCTCGTAAGTCGATATGAAGCAGCTCTCCCCGCTCGAACAGCTCGAATTCCTGAATCAGGCCGTTGACCCAGCGATCCAGAATATTGGTGCGGAAGGCCACCATGTCCGGCCATTCGTGCTGAGCGTGAGAGCGGTCCCTGTCCAGATTTTGCAGCGTCTGGAGAAGCGTCTCATGCAGCTCGTTCTCGTTGATGGGCTTGAGCAGATAGTTCTCGACGTTTAGCATGAGCGCCTTTTTGACGTAGGTGAACTCGCTGTACGCGCTGATGACGATGCACCGCAGCGAGGGCTGCAGTTCCCTGGCGGCCTTAATCAGGCTGATGCCGTCGATGATCGGCATATTCACGTCGGTAATGAGCAGGTCGATCGTTTGATCAGCCATGAGATCCAGCACGTCCTGTCCGTTCGAGGCGACCGCGGCAACGTGCATGTTGTAAGCTTCCCAATCGGTATGGCTGCCGATGCCAAGCGCCGTCTGCAGCTCGTCGTCCACGATGGCCACGTTATACATAGATGCCTCACTCCTCTTCGGTTTAGGAATAACCTCGATCGTTCGAACAGGGTTTAGTGTTATGAATGCGCTATCATTATAATAAGTGTAGCGAATATGGATGTTATTCGATATAGCAATTATTTCGAATGTTGATACAGATTCCGGCAGCGGGCTCGACGCCATTGTTATGCTACCCGAAGCGGTTTCTTCTTGTACGGGTTGCTCGTCATTCCAGTTCCCGCCGATCCCCGGTTATGAACTGATTCCGGTATGCCGTAGGGCTCATGCGCGCGTACCTGCCGAAGCGGCGCGTAAAATACGCGGGGTCCTCGAAGCCCGCGTCAGCGGCGATTTCGGCAATGGGGCGATCCGTCGTTAGCAGCTGAAGCTTGGCCTGCCCCATCCGATATTCATTCACGTATTCGTTCGGCGTGCAGCCGAAGACGGCCCGCATGCAGCGCGTTATGTAAATAGGATGGTAATTCAATGCGCTGCGCAGCTGTTCGTTCGTTAATGCCTGCCGATAGTTCGCCCGCAGGTACGAGGCTGTCCGTTCGGCCAGCTTCACGACGGCGGAATCCATGCGGCCGGAATGGACATCGCCGTACATGCGGAACAGCAAATTATGAAAAATCGCCTGCCGCTTCCAACTGCTGGCCAAGTCGGATTTCGAGATCAGCGACAACAGCCCTTCGATCTCGGCATAGACGGCCGCCGGGTCCGGGAGCGTCATGAGGCGCGGCAGACGCAGGGTATGCTGCTGTCCGAAGTCTCTAACGTGGGCATGATCGGCGTTCGGTTGCGGCGAGAGATGAATCGGCCCAGGTTCGCTGCGATCCGACCACAGCGAGGTGAGCTGAAAATGAATCCAATAGAACGTTGTCTCTGCTTCGCACGGCTTCGTCGGATAATGGTGCAGGTCCGGGCGAAGAATCAGTGCCTGGCCTGCCCCGACTTCCGCGTCAATGCCTGCCTCCCCGATAAACAGCGTCCCTTGCGAGACGACGATCAGATCGAATACGCCGATCATCTGCCTTTCGACATGTTGATCTCCGGCTGCATACACATCGCGGCCGCCCGTCAGAAAATGGGGGAGCGGAGGAACTTGAACGATAATCATGGGAAGGGACCTCTCTAGCGTGATAGTTTCAATAATCCCATCTATATGTTTACTCCCATAGTACCGTGCATGCCAATTTCAAGTCAAAGTTAGCTTTAACTAGTTTCAAAAGTCCAATAAAACGTTTGGAACGGTCCTTACTGCCGCCAGTCGCCAGCCGTTATATTGAGAAGTAGACAAGGAGGCGTATCTGAATCATGAGCGAGCCATTTTGGAATCTGTTTAAGGGAAGTTATCAGCAAAACTGTTTATCATGGCATCATTCCGCCCACAATCCCGTTATACCTGCCAGCGGGGAGACGTGGCGCAGCGTCTGGGTCGCCAATCCCGATATTCTTACCTTTAACGGACGGAAGCTGCTGTATTACCGAGGTAATGGCATTCAGCCGAACACGGACGGCCAGCGGCATGACCGGCTGGCGGTTGCCGAAATTATGAGCGTCACCCGGGATACGATCGAGCTGCGCGATCTCCATGGCGGCGAGCCGATTGTCGACGTTGGCGGGCCGGACGAATTCGACGGCAAGGACGTGCTTGATCCCGCTGCCGCCTTGTTCAACGGGCAAGTGTTCCTGTACTACTCCGCCATTGGAGCGGGCCCGGATTGCGTTGGCCTAGCGGTCAGCAAGGACGGCGAAGCGTTCACGAAGGTTGGAAACATCATGGAAGGCAGGGCACCGGCCGTCGTCGTGAAGGACGATCATATTTATATGATTTACCAATTGGTCGAAAATAACGGCTACCGGCTCTACCTGTCCCGCTCGAAGGACGGCATCCATTTTGAACGTGTGTCCGAGGGGGCCATATTCGCAGGCGATCCGGGCAGCTGGGATGCCCTGTCCGTCGTGACGGCGCGGCTGCTGAAGGACGGGGACTATTACTATATGATCTACGGCGGCAGCTCTTATTTGGAGGACGAGCCGGACTTCTTCGGTTTGGCGCGTTCCACGGACCTGCTGAACTGGGAGCGCCATCCCGGCAATCCGATCTTCGGCTGCGGCGCGAAGGGCGAAGAGGACGGCGGGGCAATATGGTTCCCGGCGCTGCTCGAAACGGAGGATGCGTTCGTGATCCTATACGAGGGAAGCCGCGGCAAGTACAGCTGGGACATTTCGTCGCAGATTTGCATGGCATCGTTGCCGAAGGGGTAGTGTGTCTGGCGGGCGCTAGCAAAGCAGAAATTTGACAACATTAATTCATAAAAATGGCCCTGCAGCTGAAGAAGCTGTAAGGCCATTTTTGGTTTGTTGCCTACTCTCCCCGCTAGCTTCCTTTTCGTTCAGCCAACCGGAGCAAAGACATCACGACAAGAGACTTGAACCGTTCGTCGCTTCACAAGCAGTCCCGCAACGTCCCTTCTACTACGAATCCAAGGGAAGCATATAAGCGAGCTCGATCGTAAGCTCCAAAATCGTTAAAGGCATAGTTACGAAAATCAATGTCGATTTTATCGAGGCACTCCTTGGTTCGTTATGAGCGGTGCTGCAAGCCTTTACGAGCTCCCGCCCGCCGCATCCGCCCGCAGCCGGTCTCTAAACTGCTTCGGCGAGCAATCGTTAAGCCGGTTAAATAACTGATAGAAATGCCCGAGGTTCGACATGCCCACGGCTTCCGCTGCTTCTGCGATGCTGATGTCGGAGGTCAGCAGCAGCTGCTCCGCGCGCTTAATGCGCTTGAATACGACGAAATCGGTGAACGTCATGCCGAGCGCCTTCTTGAATGTTTTCAGAAAATGGGTGTAGCTCAAGTTCAGCATACCGCTCATCGTCTCGACGGTGAGCTTCTCGCTCAGGTGTTCCTCTACGTAAGTGATGACGGGGCGGAGCCGTTCGAATAGAAGTTCGTCATGGTAATGCAGCAGCTTCCGGCTGTCGCCGCGCAGGAGCAGCAGCAGAATCGATTTGATCCGCGAGGAAACGGCAAGCTCGTAGCCAAGCTGCATCTCGTTCATTTCCGTATAAATATCGCGGATGAGCGCGGCGATCCGCATGCGGACTTCACGGTTCTCGCTGAATATATAATTAAGCGCGCTGAGCGGGCGGATGAGCTCGGCAAAATGCATCATGCTGCTGATCGTGCTCTGGTCCCAGTATTTGCGCAGGTTGAGCTGGAATACGAGGTAGCTGAGCGGGCTGTCCTTCGTATGCATCGTGGTGTGCGGCTCGGCCGAGCCGAACAGCGCGACGTCGCCTTTGCGGAGCACCAGCTGCTCCTCGCCGTAGTAGGCAGTCATTTCGCCCCGCAGAATGAGCAGCAGCTCGATTTCATCATGGTAATTCCATAGGGGAAGCGGCTGCTTGCGTGATGCCTCCTTGCGCAGACGCTTGGTTTCAGCGGTTAATTCGGAATCGATCCGCCATATTTTGATGGCGAGGAATGGATTTTGATACGTTACATGCTCATGGTACATTTCGTCCGGCATCGCGGGTCTCCTTGTATGCAAGTCGCTGCAAGATTTCGTAACCCAAGTGTACCATAATTCGATGACCTTGCAGCCATAAATGACAGAATACCATAATAATTCAGCATCATCTGCAATCGATTCCGCCGCGTTGTCTCCCCTATAATTAAAGGCAAAACAAGTGCTTATACAGGAGGAAACGACGACGATGACGCAGCAAATCAATGTAACGATATGGAACGAATTCCGCCATGAGAAAACAAACCCGAAAGCGGGCGAAATTTATCCGGACGGCATGCATGCCGCGATTGCCGAAGGGCTGAGCGTGCAGGGCGAGCTGCGATTCGCAACGCTGGACGAGGCGGAGCACGGATTGACGGACGAGGTGTTAAACAACACTGATGTGCTGATCTGGTGGGGCCATCTCGCCCACGGCGAAGTGAAGGATGAGATCGTCGAGAAGGTCCATAACCGCGTGCTGAAAGGCATGGGTCTCATCGTGCTGCATTCCGGCCATTTCTCGAAAATCTTCAAGAAGCTCATGGGCACGTCCTGCGACCTGAAATGGCGCGAAGCCGATGAGAAAGAACGCATCTGGGTCGTCAATCCGGCGCATCCGATCGCGGCCGGCATCGGTGAATATATCGAACTGCCGCAGGAAGAAATGTACGGCGAGCACTTCGACATTCCGCAGCCGGACGAGCTGGTTATGGTGAGCTGGTTCGAGGGCGGCGAAGTGTTCCGCAGCGGCTGCTGCTATACCCGCGGCAACGGCAAAGTCTTCTATTTCCGTCCGGGCCACGAGACGTACCCGACGTACCACAACCCGCAGGTGCGCAAGGTCATTGACAACGCCGTGAAGTGGGCCGCGCCGGTAGACCGGGAATATCCGCGCTACGGCCATGCCGCTACGCCGCTCGAGCCGATCAAGGGCACCCAATAAGCTCGATTGCAACAGCAAGCCGAATGAATGCCTGGTTTACGACCGGGCTTTGTTCGGCTTTTAATAACGGGATAGGCGGACTTTCCAATTCATCGTTGTGTTCAGCATTGTAATGGCGATGACCGCGGCATACGTAATTTCTTCCTCTTCGAACTGATTCGAAGCATCGCCACGCCGATTCTGCCTTACGTACAGAGGTAATATGCGGTAGAAATACGCGCGAATAAGTCCAAGTAATGATTTTTCGATAAAAAACGACAACCATTGTCGTTTTTTTTGTTTTCTATTTCCGTTATCGGTTGTAAAATAGGATAGACTAGTAAAATAGCAATCTAGCATGAACAGGATAGCTGCTAGAAGGATGTGGAAGCAGGATGCCGGATTTACATGTTTCCGTCCCGGCCGGCCGCGGCGGCATTAACCCGATGAGGCGCAGGCAATGGCTGCTTGCTGCAATGCTGCTCTCGCTTGCGGGACTCGTCGTTATTAATTCTCCTGCAAGGGAACGAATATGGCCCCAGCCAGAGATCGATAACCTGCCGCCTGTCAACGCGCTGCATCCCGTGGTAGCAGCCAAGATGAACGCGCTGATCCAGCAGACGAAGAAAGCCGGGATCACGATTCTGATTACCGACGGCTTTCGCAGCAATCTGGAGCAGGACGTCCTGTACGAGCAGGGCAGAAGCAACGAGAAACAGGTGGTCACGAACGTCAGGGGCGGCGAATCGTTCCACAATTACGGGCTCGCCATCGATTTTGCACTGCGCACCTCGAAAGGAAATGTCATCTGGGATTTGAAGTATGACGGCAACCGCAACGGAAAGTCCGATTGGATGGAAGTGGTCGCAATCGCCAAGTCCATGGGCTTCGCATGGGGAGGCGACTGGAAGAGCTTCAAGGACTATCCGCATCTGCAGATGGATTTCGGCTATTCGATCCGCGAGCTGAAGCGGGGTAAGCGGCCGCCGGATACAATAAAAACGCCGTAAATTCTATTAATTCCTATTGACATAGTCGGATATAACACTTATAGTGGGAATCATATTCTTAGAGACATATAATATGGGGAGGAATAATCATTCATGAAACAACAGAAACGCCTGGGCTTCGTGTTAGCCCTCATCCTTGCGGCCGTACTTGTACTGTCGGCTTGCGGCAATAAAGCAGAGAATAACGCAGGAACTAATGCAGGAGCTGACGCTTCGAGCGGCAATGCAGCTGCGTCGAACCCGCTTTCAGGCAAGAAAATCGCACTTATTATGAAATACAACCAAGGTACGTTCTCCGCGCAATATATCGACGGCGTAACGAAACAAGTCGAGAAATTCGGCGGCAAGGTAACCGTGCTTGCATCGGATAATGATTTGAATAAAATGGTAACCAACTTGGATACGGCGATTAACCAAAAGTATGACGGTATCCTGCTCGACCACGGCACTGCCGATTCGCTTACGAATGGTGTTAACAAAGCACTCGCGGCGAATATCCCGATTGTTGCTTTCGATTCCGGTTTGTCGATCGAAGGCGTGACGAGCTTGGCGCAGAACGACCAAATGCTTGCTGATAAGACGCTTGAAGCAATGGCGAAAGACACTGGCGGCAAAGGTAACATCGTAAAAGTATGGGTCGCAGGCTTCCCTCCAATGGAGAGCCGTCAAATTACGTATGCAAGCTTCATGAAAAAATATCCGGACATCAAAGAAGTTGCCCAGTTCGGCGATGCGAACCAAGCACAGCTTGACGCACAAACGCGCATGGAAGCGATTTTGAAAAAATACCCTGAAAAAGGAAGCATCACGGCTGTTTGGGCAGCATGGGATGAGTTCGCTAAAGGCGTAACGAACGCAATTAAGCAAGCAGGACGTAACGAAATCAAAGTATACGGTATTGACCTCAGCGACGAAGACCTTGCGCTGATCCAAGATCCAGCAAGCCCATGGGTAGCAGCGGCAGGCGCAGATCCATCCTCGATCGGACAAGTTCAAGTACGTTACTTGTACCAGAAGCTGCACGGCGACAAGACGGATGCAACGGTTCAAATCGAGCCGGTATTCGTAAGCCGCGATGCGCTTCCGAAAGACAAAAAAGTAACGACAGCAGATCTTGGCGAATACGTCCAAGGCTGGGGCAAGAGCGAGCAAGGCAATACCGATTACCTGAAAGAGCTGGAACAATCCGCAGGTAAATAAGGGTCGGATTGTGATTGAAAGCCATTGGGTACGGCGCGGGTGAATCCCGCGCCGTTTCCTGTTGTCTATAAGTCCTGCGGGAAAGGGGTTTTTGAGCCGATGTCGACAGCAAAAGCTGCTCGGGTGCTGCAGATGAGCGGCATCAGTAAATCGTTCGCCGGTGTACCGGCGCTTAAGGGCGTGGATTTCGAACTGCGCGGCGGCGAAGTGCACGCACTGCTTGGCGCAAACGGAGCCGGCAAAAGCACGCTGATGAAAATTTTATCCGGCGCCTATGAAGGCGATACCGGAACAGTCACGATTGACGGCGAAGCGCTGCTTGTCCGCTCGCCGGCGGACGCGAAGCGATCGGGCATCCACTGCGTGTATCAGGAAGTGGATACCTCGCTTGTCCAGCACTTGAGCGTAGCGGAGAATATTATGCTGGACCGTCTTGCTTCTTCGGAAGGGAGCGCCTGGGTTTCCTGGAGCAAGCTGAACGAGGAAGCCGGGCAGGTGCTGGCTAAGCTGGGGCTGCACATTGATGTGCTTCGCAGCGTGTCCGATTTGACCCTTGCCGAGAAGCAGCTTGTGCTGATCGCGCGGCTGTTCGCGCAGGAAGCGAAATTCGTTATTTTGGACGAGCCGACGGCTCCGCTCAGCTTGGAGGAGGCAGATCGTCTCTTCGGACTGATGGAAGGCTTGAAGAAAGCCGGCATCGGCATCGTCTTCATCTCGCACCGGCTGCCGGAGGTATTCCAGGTGAGCAACCGGATCACGGTCATGAGAGACGGCGGTATTGTTATGAATGAATCCGCCTCCGACACGAATCCGAGCGACGTCATCCGGGCGATGCTTGGCAAGAGCTTCGAGGAAGAATATCCGAAGCTTGAAGCAGCCATCGGCGGACCGCTGCTCGAAGTGAAGGGCTTGGCAGCGGGAAGACGCGTCCGCGGTGTCAATCTGACCGTGAACAGCGGCGAAATTGTTGCCGTCGTCGGTCTTGTGGGCGCCGGCAAGACGGAGCTGTCCCGAATTCTGTTCGGCGCAGACGTCGCCGAGAAGGGAAGCATCCAGCTTGCCGGCAAGGAGTCACTGCCGCATTCGCCCGCCGAAGGCGTGGAGTCTGGTATCGTGCTAGTGCCGGAGGAACGGCGCAAGGAAGGCATTCTCGTTCGCGAATCCGTCTTGCACAACCTCAGCCTGCCGATCTTGAAATCGCTCAGCCGCATGGGGTTCATCTCCCGTACCAAGGAGAAGAAGCTTGCTGCGGATATTATCGGACGTCTCGGCATCAAGGCGTCCAGCCCGGATATCGAGACCGCCTTCCTTAGCGGGGGTAACCAGCAGAAGGTCGCGATCGGCAAATGGACGAACACGGATGCCAAGATTTTCGTATTCGACGAACCGACGAAAGGCGTCGACGTCGGCGCGAAGCGCGATATTTTCCGGATTATTGGCGAATTGGCGCAGCAGGGCAAGGGGATTCTCTATTTAACATGCGAATTCGCTGAGGCGCTTGGCTTGGCCGATCGAATACTCGTCCTCTGCGATGGCGAGATTGTCCGCTCATTTGCCCGCGGGGAAGCAACACAAGAAGATCTACTTTATTATGCGAGTGCGGGTAAGGAGGAATTGGCATGAACAATCGGCTGCTGCAATTCTCGTTTAAATACGGGGCGCTTATTTTTATCGGTGTTGTCCTGCTGTTCTTTTCGCTTTACAATCAATATTTCTTTACGTACGCCAACCTGGCGGACATTCTGCGTTCCATTTCCATCGTAACCTTCGTCGCGATCGGCGTGACGATCTCGCTTACGGTTGACGGCTTCGACCTGTCCGTCGGCTCGACCGTGTCGCTTGCTACGGTGCTCTCGGCGACGTTAATGGTGTGGTATCAAATGCCGCTCGTGGTCGTCATCATTGTGCCGCTCGTGTTCGGCGCGATCGTGGGGTTAATTAATGCGTTCTTGATCGTTAAGGTTCGCATTCCCGATCTGTTAGCGACGCTAGCCGTCATGTATATCGTCAGCGGCGTGCACAAGACGTATACCAAGGGCTATTCCATCTACAGCAACATGCAGATGCAGGATGGCAGCAAGGCGCCGGGCGTTATTACGCCCGAGTTTCTCTGGATCGGCCAGGGCAAGCTGTTCGGCGTACCGTTCCCCGTCATTCTGATGGTCATTGCGGTTATCGTGGCGCATCTGTTTTTCAAATACACGCGTCTTGGCAGACAAATGATCATGATGGGCGGCAATGAAGAAGCGGCTCGTCTATCCGGTCTTCGCGTAAAACGCGTGCGCACGATCGCTTACGTCATCTCCGGCGTGCTCGCGGCGATCGGCGGTATCTTGTTCGCTGCCCGTGTCGGCAATGGACAAGTGGATGCCGGCTCACCGATGCTGATGGAAGCCGTCGCAGCCGTATTCGTCGGCTACTCCGTTTTCGGTGCGGGACGCCCGAACATTATCGGCACGTTCTTCGGCGCCATTCTGATCGGGGTGCTGGTCAACGGCATGACGATGCTCAACGTCGAATACTACACGACCGATATTATCAAAGGCGCCGTATTGGTGCTCGCGCTTGCCGTGACGTTCATTCACTTGACCCGGCGCAAGGCTTGATGCGAAGCCGGTTCGGCAATCGGTAGGGCATAACAATCGCAAGACAGCAGTTCCGGAGCCGCAGAGGCGCCTTGGAGCTGCTGTTTTTTTAGGATCCCAGCATACCGTACCTGGGTGCGGACAACAGTGTGAATCAGTGATGTGAGCGAGCTCAAGAAGGACAGCCGGGTGCAGCGTTCGCACGGCGGCGTCGTCTTTCAAGAAGCGACCGCGCAGGCGAAGAGCGAGGAGCCGGATCTCGCTTCCAGTTTAAGGGGATATATGATTTAACTCGTTAAGCGATGAAGCAGAGGCAGCCCGAACGTCGGAGAGACGTAAGGGCTGCCTCCTTTGCTTTGCTGCTGCCGTGGGCTTGCCGCTTCGGGCGCTGCGCCGTGGCTGTTTAATAAAGGCGGTTAACGTTTCATGCCATGCATCGATAGCCAGTGCGGTAGCGCCGCAGAGGGGTTTTTCGTCCAATCGCACAGCTGTTCAAGCGCTTCGGCGTCGTACGTTTCTCCTTCTTCCGTCGACTCGTCGATCCAGAACGTCCCGTCGACTGCATACATTTCTTCCATATGTACGAGCTGCAGTCCGGAAGAGACCATGGCATTCATAATATCCTGGATCCGCCATTTGTATGTGGTAACTTCGCCGAAGGGACCCGTTTCATCATAGGGCTTTACGATCTGCAGCTCCTCGCGGGCCTGGATACCGAACGGGCGCAGGAAAGGATGGATGTCGTACATGATGTAGCTGCCACCTTGCTTGAGCACCCGATGCATATTCGTATACATGGCAGGAAGGTCCTGAATCCAGACATGCACGCCGTTCGAAGTGTAGACCAAATCGTATTCCCCACTGCTTATGCCCTTCAGCTGCATCGTGTCCTCGCATAGAAACCGGATGTTCCAGCCGTGCTTTCTGGCGATTTGGGAGCTATTCTCCAGCTGTCTCTCCGAGATGTCGCAAGAGGTAACGTCGGCCCCCAGCAGATGAAAGGCAAACACCGCATGATTGTCGCCGCTCGAAGGAACGCAGACGCGTTTGCCCCGCAAATCCGGCAGTGCTCTGTTTAACATGGTGAAGGTAACCGGATGAAAGGCGGATTCCGGCACATGGATGAGTTTCGTTATCGCTTCCTCGGTTCTGTAGCGGCGGTACCAGGTGTCCGACCACTCGTTCCAATTGGTTTTTACGATGTTGGTGGATGGATTGCCCATTGGCGGCGACCTCGCTTTCGATAGATGTACTTGTGGCAGTTCCTATATTGCCTTCCACCCTATTATCCAGTATATGGATTATAAATGGAAGACTTGAGCTGCTGCCAGCGATTGTCGCTTAGCGGTAGAAGACGAAGCGGTAACGAGTCGAATAAATTGATCCCAATTTGTTTGAAAAATTCGTGCCGGCGAATTAGAATGGACAAGACGTTTGTTCAAGCAAATTACATCAGGTGTCTACAGCTTCGGATCGGGAGGATTTACTTTGAAAAGGTCGAGTTTTGGCGCATATCTTATTGTCTCGGCAATCGCGGGACTTCTTGTGGGCATCGCAACAGTGCTGGGGCAGGGCCTATTGCCCGGAAATTGGAATTCGCTCGCAAATTCCGGCGCGGTATGGCTTGTTCCGGCGTTCTTCCTCGGCGGAATCGGCACATCGAAAACAAGAGCTGCGGCCGGAGGTGTCATCTCGCTGATCGGCATGGTGGCGGGTTACTACGGATACGCGAGGTTCGTACAGCATATGCCGCATTCGCTCTATTTTGTAATCGTATGGCTCGTGGCTGCTGTCGTCGGCGGAGTGATCTTCGGCCTCGGCGGCTATCTCTGGGGACGCAAATACGGCAGTGCGCTGCTCGGCGGCGTGTTCGTAACGGAAGGATTGAATATTTTCCTGCACGAGGGCTACGATCACATGCATGGCTTCGGCGCTGCGGAGCTGGTCATTGGCATTGCGCTCGTGCTGGTCATTGAACGCTCCAACTGGGCACGCTTCATTTCGCTGGCCGCGATGGTCCCTGTCGTGGTACTCGGGCTGCTCGGCTATGGGCTGCTGGCTTCAATCACGGGTTGAGTTCATATTGTAATCGATACGGCTGCTGAGCGAGATGCTTGGCAGCTGTTTCTTCATCTAGATGCTTTCAGAATTGGTTGCAATCGTGGTAGATTCCGTACAATAGAGGAGGGTTCCTAATATGAACATTCAGTTGTCGCTCGTCCCTTACGAGGATAAGACAGTATTGCAGCACCTCATTCAGTTGTATCGTTACGACAGCAGCGAATTCGACGGTCATGTTCTAAACAGGCATGGGTTGTACCTGTATAAGTACTTTGATCATCAGTGGACGGATGAATACCGGCGTCCATTTATCGTCACGGTGGACGAGGAGATCGCGGGATTTGCCCTGGTTATGCTGGACGTGCCGCAAGCGTATATGAAGCTGAACACGGCAGAGCGGACCAACGTAATCAGCGAATTCTTTATTATGCGAAAATATCGGCGACAAGGCGTGGGCAAGCAGGCGGCCTTGTCCGTATTTCAACAGTTTCCGGGCACTTGGGAGATTAGACAAACCGCATCCAATAAGGACGCCTACTCGTTCTGGAAGCATGTCATTCACAATTATAGAGCAGACGGCAGCTATCAAGAGGCAAGCGTACATAATGACAGCTGGAACGGGCCGGTATTCGTCTTTGAATCTTAAGCGGGAGGTAACGCATGGAGACAACCAGAAATCATGTGTTTCTATTGACGGGCAAAGCACGATTGGGGAAGAGCACGGCAATGAAGGCTATCCTGCAGCAATTGGGGCCAGGCAGATGCGGCGGCTTCTTTACGGAAGAAATGCGGGATGCATCGGATCGGATCGGTTTTCGGTGCGTGACGGCGGACGGCGACAGTGAAATCATCGCCAGCGTTGCGAGTGCGAGTCCGCTTCGCATCGGTCGTTACGGCGTAGAGGTTGAACGCTTCGAGGCGATTGCGCTTCCCGCCATTCGCAGGTCCCTCCAACATAAACAGATCACGCTGATCGATGAGATTGGATTCATGCAGGTGCTCTCGGAGCCTTTCGCGCAGCTGTTGGAGGAAATCGTCTTGAATGAACGATATCTTATCGCAGGCACGGTATGCTTGGACAGCCATCCGGTTATTGATCGCATCAAGCGAGCTCCCGGCATAGAGCTGGTCATGCTGACGGAGGATAACCGGGACGGCATGGCGGAACGATTCATTCGCGGGATGGAGCTCGGCTCGTTGAAGTAGGGCACGCGAGCGGTCATACGCGGACGCGACAGCCAACCTGCAACATTCCGCCAAACGACAATACACTGGTGATAGTTTTGTATACTTGTAGAAAGAGGATGGAAATTGAAAGAAAGGAATATGTAAGGAGGCTGCCGAAAAGTAAAAATAATGCACCAAATCCAAAAATAAAAACATTATATTAGATTCCCAGCTTCTGTAAGATGAGTAGTAAAGCATGACGGTGACGATTCAATGAGGAGGGCATTCGTATGGTAAAACTCATGGTAGTCGACGATGAACTTTGGATTCGGGAAGGGTTGAAGCAGACCATTGATTGGGCGGCGCACGGCATTGAGTTTATCGGCGACGCCGAGGATGGCCTGCAGGCGCTGGAGCTGCTGGAATCGAACGTTCCGGACATCATGATTACGGATATTAAGATGCCCTCTATGGATGGAATGGAGCTTATGGAAGAAATGAAGCGGCGTGGTATCGTTACCAAGGTAATCTTCATAAGCGGCTTCAACGATTTCGTCTATGCACAGAAGGCCGTTAAGCTGGGGGCCTTCGACTATATATTAAAGCCGATCGAGGAGAATGTGCTGCTTGAGATCATTGACCGCTGCGTCGCCGAGATCAAGCAGAAGCGGAAGCTGTTCTCCCGTATGGAAGAGCTGTCCGGCCTGGTGAGGGAAAGCATTCCGCTCGCGAAACAGAAGCAGCTCGAAATTTGCTTGTCCCGGCCGATTGCAGGGCAGGAGCTTCGGGCCAAATGGGAGGCCCTCGGCATTGACCTGAATCCGGAGCGGCTCGTGGTGCTGTCTGCCGTCGTCCATGATTGGGGCGAGCGCGCCTTGAACGAAAGCGGGTGCTCGCTCATGCGTTATGCGCTCGGCAATCTCATGGCGGAGATGCTCGCGGAAGAAGGCGTCCGCAGCTTGGCCTGTCCGCTGCATGAGAATGATTTTGCGGACGTGGCGCTTATCGCCTCCTTGGAGGATGGGACAGCTTCCGCAGGTCAAGACGATGTGTGCCGCGGCGCGGATCGGATGATTAAGCGGGCACTGCAGATTCTAGGCTTGCGCATCAGCATTGGCGTCAGCGGCACGGGGGAAGGGAAGAAGCTTTTTTTCGCGTTTAGGGAAGCGCTTACATATAGTGTTGATTATTTTGTACGTGGTGCGGGTCTCGTACATGGTACAGCAGCGGGATGCACGCCCTCGTCCGGCGTAAGAGAAGGTCATGCCACAGCGCCGGCGCATCGAACGGGCGGATCAGGCGACATGCACGAAGCCCTTGCCGGCGAGGTTCCCTATATCACGATTCAGACGGAGGCGCTGGATACGGCGTGGTCCAATCGGATGCTTCACGCCATGAAGCAGATGGACGAAAGCAGATTGTCCGAGCTGCTGGATGAGCAGCTGAAGCTGCTTCAAGAGACGGTCAAGCAGGGAAGTGCGTTTGCCGTTCGCTGCGAGATGAATCTGTATATCGACATGCTGCTGGCCAAATGGCAGGAGCTGTGCAGGGGCAAGGACCGCGCCAAGCCCCGCGAGATTACGCATCAGATGAAGCTGCAGCTGTACCGATGTCCGCTTCCGGATTGGAAGCAGACGGTGATGAACGCTTTTCTCAAGAAAGATTCAGGCGCGGCCGGATTCGGACAGAAACGAACGATCGAGCACGCGCTGCGCTATATCCACGACAACTTTCATCTTGGCATCAGCCTTCATAACGTGGCCGAGACGATCTACTTGAACCCCTCGTATTTCAGCAGAATGTTCCATGAAGAAGTCGGAGAAACACTCAGCCGCTATCTCATCCGCATCCGGATTTCCAAGGCCAAAGAGCTGCTTGAACAAACACCCCTCAAAATTTATGAAATCGCCGACCGGGTCGGCTATAAGGATTTTCGCCATTTCGTGAAGACGTTCAAGGAGTGGGAGGGCATGACGCCCGCCCAGTTCCGCAACTACGGCGCATAGAAGAGAGGTCATCATGATGCTGTCTTTCGTTCGCAAATCGAATCTAACTTCGGTAGGCGTTAAGGTGTTCGGCTTCTACGTCGCAAGCATGCTGATTATTATCGCCGTTATGGGCTATCTCGCCTATGACAAATCCGCGGAAATGATCGAAACCAAAATCGGGGGCATGGCACTCCAAAACGTACAGCAAATGAGCAAGCGGCTCGATACGATTCTGGCGGGCTACGAGGACCGCTCGCTGCTCGTTCTCGGCAACAAGAATATCCAGAAGCAGCTGGTCGGAGACTTTCAGAACGGGCTGGAGCGGATCGATACGAACAATGACAACACGGCGTTTCTCGCCAATCTCGTCAATTCCAGAAACGATATCGAGAACATCTATCTGCTCGGAGAGAAGGGCTATTCCTTCCGGTATTCGCCGCGAGATTCGTTTCCCGTCTACAATCCGTACGCTGCCGATTATGCTGAAACCGAATGGTACAAGCGAGTTCGCGAGGCGGACGGGCAAGTCGTTTACTTCGGCATCGGGCCTTCCCTGATCAGAGGCGAGCAGCCCGGCGCGGGGCCGGTGTTCTGCTTTGGCCGGGCGGAGAAGGACGTCAACCGGCGCGGCGAAATTATCGGCGTGCTGCTGTACGAGATGGATCCCATCGAAATTACGGATCTTCTTGCGGAGATCGACTACGATGGTTCCGGCATGAATATACTCATTGATCAAGAAAAACGAATTGTCGGAGACAAGGACGGCTTGCTGGGCGCAATCCCCATCGGCCTTCCGCTGTCGAAGGCGAATCAAGGCATATTCAGCAGTCAGAAGGGCGGCGAGAACAAGCTCGTCGTCTACAACCGGCTGGAAACCGCGGACTGGACGCTGGTCGGCATGATGCGCGGTACGGACTTAATGAAGGAAGCCCGGGATATCCGCTGGTATATGCTAACGCTCGGCGTCATATTCTCCTCGATCGGCATCTTGCTGGCGGTCATTATTGCATCGTCGGTGCACCTGCCGCTGCAGAAGATGATTCGGGCGATGCGCAAAGCAAAGAACGGGGATTTCGACGTGCGGATCATGGACAAGCGGGAGGATGAATTCGGGTATTTATTCATTCATTTCAACGAAATGGTAGCTCGGATCAAAGCGCTGATCAACGAGCTGTACGTGCAGAAGCTGCTGGAGCAGGGGCTTCAGCTGAAGATGCTGGGCTCGCAGATCAATGCTCATTTTCTATACAATACCTTGGATTCCGTGCACTGGATTGCCCGCATTCATAAGGTCGACGACATCAGTACGATGGTCTTCGGCTTGTCCAAGTATTTGAGGCTAAGTCTAAGCGAAGGCAAGGATGAGGTCGCCATCAGCCAGATTGCGCAATTGATCGACAGCTATATTATGATTCAAAAGGTTCGGTACCGGGATAAATTCTCGCTGCATCTGCACGTGGACGAGTCGCTTGGCGACTACAAGGTGTTGAAATCGATCTTCCAGCCGATTGTGGAGAATGCCATCTATCACGGGCTGGAGAAGAAATCGGGTAAGGGCAGGCTCGATGTTTCGTTCCTTCAGGAAGGCGGCAGCTTGAAGTTTATCGTGGTGGACGATGGGAAAGGAATTGCGCCGGATAAGCTGAAGGAGCTGCGCGAGCAGCTGCTGCGGCGCGGCGGGGATACGATCGAGGGAAGCCATTTTGCACTTCGCAATATTAATGCTCAGATTCAAATCGCTTACGGCTCGCCGTACGGTATCGAAATCGACAGCTGGAGCGGCCAGGGGACGCGGGTCACGCTGACCGTTCCGCTGTTAAGGAGTGATCCCGTCAGACAAATCAGCTAGCGCCGGCAGGCGCCAAGAGGATTCGGATTGCAAGATGCCTGACAGAGGGGGATGAATGTAACGATGAAGAAGCTTCTGATTCGCCGAAGAACACCTGTATCGATCTTGGTTGTCTTCACGGTCGCCGTCATCTTGTTCGTAAACGCCTGCGGGTTCGGCACCGGTTCGAGCACGAAGGCCGGAGCGCTGGATGCAGAAGATCCTTCCCTGAATGAGAACGAGGCAGGCGGCGAGCCCGTTACGATCAGCTTATGGTTTCCATGGGGCGGCGGCTTCAAGAAGGAGTTCGACGACACGGTCGTCAAGCCGTTCGAGGCGGCGAACCCTGATATTAAAGTCCAGCTGACGTTCGTCGAGAACTCGGATAATTCGCAGGCGTCAGACAAGCTGTTGACGGCAATTGCCGGCGGACGGGCTCCGGACGTCGCGATGCTGGACCGGTTCGTCGTCGGGGAATGGGCGGCCATGGATGCGCTGGAGGACTTGTCGGAGAGGGCGAAGCAGGATCAAATCGCCGGCATGTATTACCCTGCCATGTGGGCGGAGGCGCAGTATGACGGGAGAACCTATGCCCTTCCGTGGAATACGGACAGCCGGGCGATGTTCTACAACAAGACCATGATGAAGGAAGCGGGACTCGACCCGGACAAACCTCCGGCCACCATTTCCGAGCTTGATGGCATGGCGGAGAAGATGTTTAGGACGAACGGCAAGGGAGACTACGACCAGGTGGGGATGATTCCTTGGCTGGGTCAGGGCTTCTTATATACGCACGGCTGGAATTTCGGCGGCGAATGGGAGAAGAACGGAGCGCTGACGCCGAATGATCCCGCCATCGTGAACGCGCTGCGTTGGATGCAGTACTATGCCAAGAAATACGGCACGAAGAAACTATTCAGCTTCACGAATGCCTTGAAACAGACCGGGAGAAATCCGTTCCTCTCCGGCAAGGTAGGCTTTATCTACGAAGGCAATTGGCTGTTGAACGAAATCGGGGATTCATCGTTCGACTGGGGCGTAGCACCGATGCCTACCGTGGACAGCAGCTTGGATGAGACCTGGGCGGGGGGCTGGTCATTCGTCATGCCGAAGGGGGCGCGGCATCAGGAGCAGGCCTGGAGGTTCATTACCTTCATTACGGGCAAGGAAGGCGCGCTGCTGTGGGCGAGCCGGGCAGGAAGCAAATTCGATATTACCAGCATTCCGGAGGTAAATGCGCAGCTTGGACTGGATCACAAAGAGAACCTGAGCGTCTTCGTCAATCTGCTGGCGCATGCGCATATCCGTCCGGTTACGCCTGTAGGCGGCTACATGTGGGACGAGATGTACCGCGTGCAGAATCTGGCGGTGCAGCTGCAGGGCGAGCCGCAGGCGCTGCTGAACCAGATGAAGAAGAAGGTCGATGCGGAGCTGGCTCGGGTGAAGGCAGGCGTGTTCGGCGAGACGTCGAAGTAGCGCCGAGAAGGGATACATAGCTGCGGCTCGAGGCGCTGGGCTGTATTCGAAAGGGGGGCTGCCTTTAGGCAGCCCCCCTTTCCATCGTCTGTATACACCTGCACTATGGCGCTAAGGTATACGTCAGGTCTTCATTCGGCCCCGATAAGGTTAGATGTCCGAACGTGAACGTATTCCCGGTTCTCTTCCCGAATTGAAGCCTGTCTCGCGGCGGAATCGTAACGTTTGGTTCTTGCTGCTCGAACAGCGACTGCTCTTCCTTGGAAAGCAGCTCCTTATACAAGATGATCGGCGCTGCTAAGTCGGGACGAACAAGGAGCAGCGTTTGTGAGGAATAAGGTCGAATGACCAGCGTATCATCGGCTGCGGAAGCATATTCCACGGTGTAGTCTTCGTCCTTGCCGCCAAGCTTCTTCAAATCATAGGTTCGGACGGCCTTGCCGGCTGCATCAACAAGGAGCAGCCGCGAACCGTCCACCATCGCGACTAATCCTTCCGCGTTCAGCATGCTCTGCACCTTGCTCACGCCATAATACGAGGCTGACGACGCCCTGACGAGCTTGCCCTCGTGAAGGAGCAGCCGGTAAATCGTATTGGCAAGACTCGGCTCGCCGTAGTTGTGCGTCACCTCTAGAACGACGGTTTGGTTGTCGATGCGGGACACCGACATATCGACGTATTGGCCCGCTCTGACAGCCGAATAGCCGATCTGATGCGGCATCTCGAAGCCTGCAGCCCTATAGACAATGCCGTTGTCTCTTCGCACCCAGTACCGATTATTGCCTTCGCCGGATAATACACTGCGGACGGTATAAGAGACGCCTATCAACTGACCGGGATAGGCTCGGATACTGCCGCCCGCCCAATTCGCGAGCTCCCGAAGCGGCAAGCTTAGGCTGCCGCTTCGGACCATTAATGCTGCAGACATCCTGCGGCTTATGCCGTTAATAACCGCGGTGCGGCTGCCGGCCTTCCAGCTTAGCGTCCGATTCGGACCGCTGATCTTCAAGCTCTTCGACTTCGCGTCGTAGGACCAGACCAAATCCCGGAACATGGCGGACGCCTGCCGGCAGGATAGATACGTTGTCCCTTGATGAACGAAGAAGTCTGCGTTCGGGTGCTTCCCATCGAAAATATAAGTGTCAGGGGAAATACCGGCATCGGGTAAAAGGGTTGACGCTGTGCGGTCGGCTATTGAAGCCGGCGTGTTTGCAGCGGCGGCGCGTGCCGGCTGTGCCTGGGTATTGTATAGTGCGGTGAAAGCGGCAAGGGCAATAACGGTCACCAGTATTCTCTTCAGCTTCATAGGCTGTACACCTCCTTTAGCATTTGTCATCCAGACGATTAACATTGTAAAAAAGTTACAGAACGTACAATTTCACGCATTAAGAAGAGTGCCGGCCGATTCTGGGCAGGCACTCTTCTTGCGTTCAGGCGCAAGGTAGCAAAAATACTACACCAAATCCAAAACCGCTCGCATTACCCCATTAAATAAATCCATCTACACTAAAGCTAGGCTCCAAATTCTCAATAAACCAGTTTGAAGGAGGCTTGTAAGTGGAGAACAAAAGCATGGGCACTCTGCGAGTAAGACCGGGCATGATCAAGTTTTTCGTAACGGCTTTAGCATTAAGTTTGGTATTGACAGGCTGCGGGGGGGCAAACGGAGGCGGCAATTCCAACACGGCGGACACCGATAATGCGGCGAAAACAAACAATGCCGCGTCGACGGACAACGCGGCGGCGGACACGAAAGACGCGAATGCGGCTAACAACGACGCAGGCAAGGACAGCGGCGAGAAAGTCACGCTCGACTTCTGGTCCTGGAGCGGCAAATTCCAGACCGATTTCACGAAGATCGTCATCAGCGAGTTCGAGAAGCTGCACCCGAATATCAAGATCAAATACATCCCAGACCAAGGCGGCAACGACAAGCTGACCACCTTGATCGCCGGCGGCACGCCTCCGGACGTCGCGATCCTCGACCGTTTCATGGCAGGCGCATGGGCAGCCAAAGGCTCGCTTGAGAGCTTGCAGCCCTACCTCGAGACTGACAGTGAAGTCGGCGCGGACGACTACTACCCGGCCGTATGGGCGGAAGGCAACTACAACAACGAACTGTACGCGATGCCGTTCGGAACGGATAACCGCGGCATCTACTATAACAAGACGCTGATGAAAGAAGCGGGCCTGGATCCGGAGAAGCCGCCGACCACGGTCAGCGAGCTGGACGCCATGGCGGAGAAAATCTTCAAGAAAACGACGAGCGGCGGGTATGAGCAGGTCGGCTTCATTCCTTGGATGGGACAAAGCTACCTGTACACGCAAAGCTGGAACTTCGGCGGCGAATGGACGAAGGGCGATGAGCTGACGCCGAACGATCCTCAGATCGTCAAGGCGCTGGAATGGATGGCCGGTTACGCCAAGAAATACGATATGGCCAAAATCAACAAATTCAACGACGTCATGGGCAAAACCGGCATCAACCCGTTCTGGACAGGCAAAGTCGGCTTCATGGTCGACGGCAACTGGATTCTGAACGACCTGAAGAGCAACGCGAAGGTCAAACCGACGTTCGAATGGGGCGTCGCGCCGATGCCTTCCGAAGATGGCTACCCGCAAACGACGTGGGCAGGCGGCTGGTCCTTCGCGATGCCGAAGGGTGCGAAGCATCCGAAGGAAGCGTGGGAATTCCTGAAATTCATCGCAGGCTACAAGGGTACGCTGCTCTGGGCAAAACGCGCGGATGCCGGCAATGACATTACGGCGATGCCACAAGTAAACGATGAAATCAAAATCGCGGACAACCCGCAGCTTAAAGTGTTCCTGGACATGATGCCGCAAGCGCATTTCCGCCCTGTTACACCGGCCGGACAGAAGATGTGGGACGAGACGTTCCGCGTGCAGGATCTCGCATTGAACGGCAAAGGCGAGCCGAAGAAGCTGCTTGACGAAGTGAAGAAGAATGTCGACAGCGAGCTGAAGAAACTGCAAGCAGCCAAATAGGGAATAGGCGGGGAAAGGGGTAGGTATCAGGCTGCCCCTTTCCCATTCCTGCGCGGATGCGCAGATCGCGGCCTGGTGGAATTGAACGACAAAGAGGTGACGGGGCTTGAAATGGAAGTGGAATAGGGCGTTGAAGTGGAAGAAAATCATGCTGATCTTGTTTGCTTTTCTTCTCTGCTCGGTAACCTTCGGCGAGAACCTGCAATCGTACGCCAGCGATCGTTTGCGGGACCGCAATCAGAACCAGGGCGTGCCGCAGTCGGATTCGGATCAGCTGTCCATTGACGATATCCTGCAGCCGACGTACGGCAAGACGCTTGCGGCCTATCAGCAGAAGGGCTATAAGCCGGCGGAGCAGCCGGATATCGTGGTCAAGGCCGATCAGTATTCGGCTTTCGGAGGCACGAAACCCGCATCGGAAACAGTCAACGGCCAATCTTCGGCGCTCGTATGGGCGAAGGGAACCGAATGGCTCGAATGGACGATGGAGGTTCCGGCGGACGGCCTGTACAATCTCGAGGCGCGTTACTATCCCCTGGCGGGGAAACGGCTGCCGATTCAGCGCGAGCTGCTCATCGACGGGCAAAGCCCGTTCCGCGAGGCGCAGCGCATTTTTTTCTACCGCAACTGGGTCGATAGGGGCAACCCCGTTCAAAACAATCAAGGCGACGACGTCAGGCCGAAGCAGCTGGAGAAGCCGTTGTGGATTGATCAGTCGATCGTCGACGGCAACGGGTTATATCCAGACGCATTCCAATTTTATTTGACCGCGGGCAAGCATGTGATCCGGATGAATTTCCTGGTCGAGTCGATGGCCGTCGATGAACTGCGTTTGACGGCGCCGGAGCGGCCGCCAAGCTACGACGAAGCAAAGCAAGCATACCAAGCGGAAGGCTACGAGCCGGTAACGAACGTGGATGTAAAGGTACAAGCGGAGAACAATCCGATGAAGTCCGATCCGACGATTCGCAGGGAATCGAACGGCGATCCGCTCATGGAGCCGGCGGGCAACGGTCGGATCAAGCTGAACGCGTTCGGCGATTGGCGCTGGCGCAAAGGCGGCCAGAAGGCGTCTTGGACGTTCACGGTGCCGAAGGACGGATTGTATAAGGTAGGTCTGAAATTTGGACAATGGTGGGGCGATGGGCTTCCGTCCTATCGTCAAATTCTTATAGATGGGCAGGTTCCGTTCAAGGAATTGGAGCTGTACCCGTTCAGTTACTCGCGCAATTGGCGCATCGAAACGCTGCATAAGACGAATGCCAAGACGGATGAGGATGAACCGCTGCTGATGCACCTGACGGCAGGGGAGCATACGATTTCCATGGTGGCCGAGGTTGGCCCGTATCAAGCCATCATCGAAGGGCTGACGGCGGATACGCAGAAGCTGTCCGATCTGTACCGCCGCATCATCATGGTGACCGGACCGACGCCGGATCCGAACTTCGAATACGAGCTTGGGAAGAAAGTGCCCGAGCTGATCAATGATTTGAAAGCGATCGCCGACGATTTGCTCGTCCGGATGGATGCGCTGAACGCCATATCGGAGAAACAGCCGAGCACGGTGAGCAGCCTGCGGATGATGAACCATACGTTCATGAAAATGGTCAACAATCCGGACATTATCCCGAGGCAGCTGTCGGAGCTCAGCAACAGCCAAACGAGCCTCAGCACCCTGCTGATGGGGTTACAGAACGTGCCGCTCGTGCTGGATTACCTGATGATCAGCGCGCCGGATACGCATTATCCGAAGGTAAAATCGAATATTTGGCAGAAGACCGTCAGCACGGTGAAGAACTTCGCGGCTTCCTTCACGAAGGATTACACCGGCGTGGGCAGCGTCTACGGCGAGGACGGAGAAGTGTCCGCCGAAGAAGGTCCGGTCCTCGAAGTCTGGGTCTCCCGCGGCAAAGAGTGGGCGGAGATCATGAAGGAGATGGCGGAGGAGGATTTCACGCCGAAGACCGGCATCCGCATTAATGTGAACACGCTGCCGGCCGGCCAGCTGAACTCCGGTTCCGTCAATACGCTGCTGCTCGCGGCAAGCTCCGGCAAGGCGCCGGACGTCGCAACCGGCGTCGACGCGCATCTGCCCGTCGAATTCGCGATCCGGGACGCGTCCGTGGATCTGTCGCAATTCCCGGATTACAAGGAAGTGAGCAAGCGTTTCCTCCAAGGCGCGCTCATTCCGTTCCAGTATAACGGCGGCAACTACGCGCTGCCGGAGACGCAGGATTTTAACGTGCTCGTGTACCGCAAGGATATTTTGAAGGAGCTCGGCGTCAACGTCCCGCAGACGTGGGAGGACACCTATTCGATGCTGCCGATCCTTCAGCAGAACGGGATGCAGATGTACTATCCGATTTCGTCGCTTGGCTTCATGCCGTTCCTCTATCAGAACGGCGGCGAATTCTACCAGAAGAACGGCCAGAAGTCGGGCCTCGATTCGCCGGAAGCGTTCCAAGCGTTCACAGAATGGACGGAGCTGTACACCAACTACAAATTCCCGGTCCAGGCAAATTTCTTTAACCGGTTCCGCACAGGGGAAATGCCGGTCGGGATCGCGGATTACCTGACGTACGTGCTGCTCTCGACAGCGGCTCCGGAGCTGGTCGGCCGCTGGGGCGTGGCGCCTTCGCCGGGCCACAAGAAAGCGGACGGCACCATCGACCGCACGAGCGGCGGAGCCGTGCAGTCCGTGGCGATCTTCAAGCAATCGAAACATCAGAAGGAAGCGTGGGAGTTCCTGAAGTGGTGGACGAGCGCGGAGAGCCAGGTGCAGTTCGGTCAAGAGCTGGAGGCGCTGCTCGGCGTCGAGGCCCGCTGGAATACGGCCAACATCGAAGCGTTCCAGCAGCTGCCTTGGCCGGAGGACGATCTGAAGTCACTGACCGACCAATGGAAGTACTACAAGGAGCAGCCGTACGTGCTCGGCGGTTATTTCACGGCGCGTAACATCGACAACGCCTGGAACCGCGTCGTGCTGGGCGGCCAGAACATCCGGGAATCGCTCGAGCAGGGCATTAAGGATATTAACAAAGAGCTTGAAGCCAAGCAAAAAGAATTCGGATTCACGCCGGAGTAGCGGCGCGGAAGGAGGAGCGGTATGCAAAGCAGCGTGGAAGTAAATAGTCCGCTTCAGCTGACAGCCGAAAAGGAAAGACGTTTCCGATTAACCCAGGCGGGGAGGAAGGCCGCGCTCGGTTACTTGTTCCTGAGCCCTTTCCTCATTCTCTTTATCATTTTCACGGTCATACCCGTCGTCCAGTCCGTCTACTTAAGCTTCACGTACTACAACATGCTCCAGCCTGCCAAATGGGTCGGACTCTCCAACTACAGCGTGTTGTTCCTCGAGGACGACACCTTCATCAAATCGCTTAAAAACACGTTCGTCTTCGCCATCATCGCAGGACCGCTGAGCTACTGCCTCTCCTTCCTGCTCGCGTGGGTCATCAACACGCTGCGGGCCAAGATGCTGTTCTCGCTCGCCTTCTACGTGCCGTCCATTACGAGCGGCATCGCGCTGTCAATTGTCTGGCTGTACATTTTCTCGGGCGACCGGTACGGCCTGCTGAACAACTGGATGCTGAACTGGGGCATGATCAGCGAGCCGATCCTATGGACGACGGATCCAGACACAATCATGCCGGTCATCGTCATCGTATCGCTCTGGATGAGCATGGGCACCGGGTTTCTGGTCTTCCTGGCGGGGCTGCAGAACGTATCGCCGGAGCTCTACGAGGCCGGCGCGATTGACGGCATTTCCAGCCGCTTCCAAGAGCTGTGGTACATTACGCTGCCGCTCATGAAGCCGCAGCTGCTGTTCGGCGCGGTCAACTCCATCGTCGCCGCCTTCGGCGTCTTCGACATCGCCGTCGCGATCGCCGGCATGCCGAGCCCGAACTACGCAGGGCATACGATCATCTCGCATTTGTTCGACTATGCCTTCATCCGCTTCGAGCTCGGCTATGCGTCGGCCATCGCGGTGTTCCTGTTCTTCCTGACGTTTGGCCTCGGCCGCATCGTCATGAAACTATTATCGTCCAAAGACCAATAGAGGAGGGCCAGCGTTCGTGACGATTAACTATGCGAAGTTTGTTGCCCGCTTCAACAGGGGATTGTTGTACGCATTCATGATCGCGCTGGTCGGCTTCACGGCCTTGCCGATCATCTACATGGTTTCGACGGCGTTCAAGCCGCTTGACGAGCTGTTCCTGTATCCGCCGCGGTTCTTCGTGCAGAAGCCTACCCTGCGCAGCTTCTTCGACTTGCTGACGGCGACCGACAGCTCGGTCGTTCCGTTCACGAGGTATATTTTTAACAGCCTGTTCATCTCCGGCTCGATCGTGGCGCTCAGCTTGTTCGTATGCAGCCTTGGCGCGTACGTGCTGTCCAAGTTCAAACCGCCGGGCGCGGGGTTTATTTTCTCCGTGATTCTGTCGGCACTCATGTTCGCGCCTCAGGTGACCCAGATTCCGACGTACATGATCGTCTCCAACCTGGGTCTCGTCAACACGTACTGGGCACTCATTCTGCCGAAAATCGCGGTCGCGTTCAACATTTTCCTCATGAAGCAGTTTTTCGATCAAATCCCGGATGCGCTGATCGAAGCGGCGCATATCGACGGGGCGTCAGACTGGAAGATTTTCTGGAAGGTCATCATGGCGGTGAGCAAGCCGGCTTGGGCGACGCTGATCATCTTCTCGTTCATCGGCAACTGGAACGATTACTTCTCGGCGCTCGTCTTCACGACCAGCGAGACGATGAAGACGCTGCCGCTCGCCATCCAGACGCTGGCCGGTGGTCCAGGTGTGGTTGCGAGGTCGGGCGCGCTTGCCGCGGGTACCTTCCTCGTGACTCTGCCGCCGATTGTGATCTTCTTGCTGTTCCAGAAGCTGATCATGAATACGATGGTTCATTCGGGAATCAAATCTTAGGGGGCGGACACGTTGCTGCACAAACGAATTACGGCGGGCATCATCGGCTGTCTGCTGCTGCTGATCGGCGGGTTACCCGCCTACGCACTCCCGCAAATGTCGTATACGCTTGACCCGATGTACGGCTACAGAATCCCGATTCCGCTCACCTATACCGTCGACCGCGTCGTGCTCGACATCGGCGATCTCGGGTTTAACAAGCCGAGCGATATGTTTCTCGATGATCAAGGGCTGCTCTATGTCGCGGACACGGACAATAACCGGATCGTGAAGCTGAACGGCGACGGCAAGGTGCTCGCGATCTTTGGCAAGGATCAAGGCGTCGAGCTCGATCAGCCGAGCGGCATCTTCGTCGATCAGCTGGGCGATATGTTCGTTGCGGATACGGGCAGCGGGCGGGTTATTCACCTGTCGCCGAAAGGCGAATTCGTCGAAGAGTTCGTCAAGCCGAAGTCGAGCCTGCTCAGCGAGGATCTCGAATTCGCGCCGGATAAGGTCATCATGGACCGCCGCGGCTATTTATACGTCCTGAATAAGAACGACTACAGCGGCTTCATGATGATCGATGCCATGAACCGGTTCCGGGGCTACATTGGCGCGAACCGCGTGCCGTTCGATTGGAAGAACCTGCTTATCCGCCTCCTGGCAACGCCGGAGCAGCGGGAGCAGCTGAACAACGCAGTACCGGCGCAGAACGCGAATCTGACGATAGACACCAAAGGCTTCATCTATTCGCCGACGGTACTTATCGACGCGGATCAGATCAAGAAGTTTAACGCCATGGGCGAGAACATCTACAAGAAAGCCGCCTTCGGCCAGCCTTCCATCGACAGCGGCACGCTGGAGCAGCCGTACTTCGTCGATCTTGCGGTTGACCAATACGGCGTCGTGAACGCGCTCGACGCCATGTCGCGCAAAATCTACCAATACGACCAAGAGGGTAATCTGCTGGCCGTATTCGGCGGCCAAGGCGACGTGAAGAGCCGGTTCGAGTACCCGACCAGCATCGTGGTGGATAAAGCCGGCAAGATCTACGTGCTCGACCGGGACCGGAACAACATCCAGGTGTTCCAGCCCACGCGGTTCGCGGAGTTGATCCATCAGGCGAGCCAGCTGCATTTCAACGGCCGCTACCAGGAGGCGCTCGTCCCATGGAAGGAAGTATTGAAAATCGACGAGAACTATCCGCTGGCGCATCGCGGCGTGGCCAAGGCGCTGATGAAGGAAGAGCGCTGGAAGGATGCCATGAAGGAATTTAAGCTGGGCGAGGATCAGGACGGCTATTCCAAGGCGTTTGCCGAGTACCGGCACGATATCATGCGCAAATACTTAGGCTGGCTGCTCATCGGCGCGGCGCTCATCGTTTACGCGATCTACCTCATCGTGAAAGGAATGATTCGCGTCACGAATACCGTCATAAGGAGGTATGGATTTTGACCAAAACGGAGCTCATGAAACAATCCGGGCTGCGGTCGCTGCGGCTCGGCATCGCCATCCTCTTCCATCCTGCCGACGGGTTCGAGGAGCTGCAGAAGAACAAGAGCCTGGTCTCGGCATTCGTGCTCATCGTGATGACCCTGTGCGTTCGGATCATCACGATCTACATGACGAGCTTCCACATTACGGCGCTGCAGCCGCAGTACGCGGATTTGAATCTGGAATTGATCCGCTTCGTAGTGCCGCTTATTTCCGGTGTCGTCGCTTGTTATTTGATTACTGCGATCATGGACGGCGAGGCGTATTTCAGCCAAATTCTGACCGCGATGTCGTACGCCTTGATTCCGTATATCGTGTTTGCCATTCCGCTCGCGGCCATCTCTCAGGTGCTCTCGAGAGGCGAGATCGGACTCTATCACAGCATCAATCTCCTGATTTGGATATGGGTCGCCCTGTTGATCTTCATTCAACTGAAGGTGCTGAACGACTATTCGTTTAAGAAATCGGTCGGCGTGCTTCTTCTAAGCGTTTTTGCCTTCATCATCTTCTGGGGCACCGTCGGACTTGTCTTCGCCTTGACGAACCACGTTCTACAGTTCGCGCGCGAAGTCTTCATCGAAGTCCGCTATTTAATGGAGAATTAAGGGGGTACCATGAATACGAGAAAAGCCAAACAATGGATCTATTATTCGGTAGTCGGCTTGGTCATCGCTGCGCTCGTTCTCCTGGCGCTCCCCTCTGTGAAAAGCGCGGTCGAACGAGCGAAGCAGGAGATCAAGGTGAAGACCGCAGCCGCCGACGAGGCCGCAGGAGACGCGCCGGAAGACGACAGCCAGCCTGAGGAGCTGGGCTCGTACGAGAAGGTAGCGGAGACGGACCGTCTCGAGCTCCGCTTCCGGGCCGCCGACTCCGCAATAGAGGTGGAGGACAAGAGCAACGGCCATGTCTGGCAGTCGACGGTGCCGCTGCAGGATGTGAACACCGACGGGAATGAGCTGTGGACGGCCAGCAGTCAGTCGATATTCCATTTGACCTTCACGGACCCGAACCTGCCGGCACTCGAAACACAGGAGACGAACTCCGTGCTGGAGAAGCCGAAGATGAAGGCAACGCCGCTTGCGGACGGTATTTCCGTCCATTATGAATTGGAGCGGCTGAAGATCAGCTTCGATATGAAATTCCAGCTGAAGGGCGACGCCCTCGAAGTCACTGTTCCGGGTCAATCCGTACAAGAGTCGAAGAACAACTGGCTGATGGCGATCGCGCCGCTTCCGTTCTTCGGGGCGGCGACGGACCACGAGCAGGGCTACTCGGTCTATCCGGACGGCCCCGGCGCGCTGTCGACCTTCAAGCCGATTCATCCTTCTTATCTGAACCCTTACCGGGCCAGCGTTTATGGTCCGGACACGATTACGTTCGAGAATTACAAACGGGAAATGAACGCGATGCTGCCGCTCTTCGGGCTGAAGGTCAGCGACAACGCATTCGTCGGCATGATCACGAAGGGTGAATACGATGCTAACATTTTGTACTCGCCGAGCGGGTATTTGATCAACTTGAACCGCGTATCCTCGGAGCTGGTGTACCGGCGCGAATACGAGGCGGTGAAGAAAGACGGGAACTTGACCAAGAAGCCGGAGAAAGACCTGCTGCGCGAGGACCATACGATCCGCTACGTATTCTTAAGCGGAGAAGAGGCCGACTACAGCCATATGGCTTCGGCCTACCGGAACTATCTGGTGAAGGAGCAGGGCGTGCAGCCGCGCATCAAGAAGGGAGATCCCGTTCCGTTTGGTCTCGATCTGCTGATGGGCATCACGGAAAACCGCATTCTGTTCGATCATCTCATTCAGACGACGACCTACGAGGAAGCGCAGCAAATCATGGAGGATCTCGGCAAGAAAGGCGTGCAATCCATCTCCGCCAACCTGCTCGGCTGGACGGGCAAAGGATACTTGTCTTACCCGTCAGGCTATAAGCCTTCCACGAAGCTGGGCGGCATGAGCGGCCTGAAGAAGCTGAGCGAATACGCCAAAGCGAAGGGCATTCCGCTCTACTTACAGGACAATTACTTGATGGCCTTCAAAGGGATCAAGGGCTTCTCGACCCGCAGCGACGTCGTCGTCGGGGCGAATCATTTTGCCGTGACCGACCGCTACAGCGAGCTCTTCTACTTGAGCGCTGGCAAGCAGAACGACGAGTTCCAGAAGAAGATCGTGGATCCGCTTAGCAAGCTGTCGATCACGGGCATTAACTTCGACGGCGTCGGCTACGAGGACTATTACGACTACAACGACGGTTACGAGCAGACGCGCGAAGGGACGGCCGGGCAATGGATGGAGATGATGGCCAAGTCCGAGAAGCAATTCGGCGGCGCCGCTTCCATCGGCGGCAACGGCTATACGCTTAAACACTCCTCGCGCCTGTTCGGCATTCCGATGGAGGACAGCGGGTTCTTCTTCACCGACGAGACGATTCCGCTCTATCAGATGGTCGTGCACGGGCTGATTCCGTACTCGGGCGATCCGCAGAACCTGTTCTACGATCCGCAGCTGCAGTACCTCAAGATGGTGGAATACGGCTATATGCCTTACTACCAGTTTACGGCGAATCACGCAGAGGATCTGAAGGACACCTACTATAACGATCTGTTCAGCTCGTCGTATACCAATTGGTCGGCCCAGTCGGTCCGGCAGTACAAGGAAATGAACGAGAAGCTGCAGTCCGTGTGGTCGCAGACAATCCGCGAGCACCGCAAGCTTCAGAAGGACGTGTACGAGGTGACGTACGAGGACGGCACCCGCGTCATCGTCAACTATACGCCGCGCGAGGTCCGCACCGATGACGGCCATGTCGTGCCGGACAACAACTTTATCGTCGTGCCGAAGGGAGGATAAGCATGAGAGGGCAGAAGATGAGTTTGGAACGTAAGAAAATGATGGCGGGCTATGTCTATATCGCGCCGTGGGCAATCGGTTTTGCGTTGTTTATGCTCTATCCGCTGGTCTATTCCCTTTGGCTCAGCTTCCATGAGGTGGCAGGGGTCGGCAATTTCGAGCTGACCTCCGTCGGCTGGGGCAATTTCAACAAGGCTTTCGTGCTCGATACGAAGTTTATCCCGCTGTTTATCTCGGTTATTCAGGATGCAGTTATCAATACGCCGCTCATACTCGTATTCTCGCTCTTTATCTCCATCCTGCTGAATCATAACATCCGGGGGCGCGCATTCTTCCGGGCGGCGTTCTTCCTGCCCGTGCTGATCGGCTCCGGTCTTGCGATGCAGCAGCTGCTGTATGCAGGCGTCGGCAAGGATACGCTCGTGAACGGGATCGGCGTGCCGGATGAGGTATTCCTCTACATGGGGCCGACGTTCTCGCAGATCGTCTTCGACATGCTGAGCCGGCTGACCGTGATTTTCTGGAAGACGGGCGTGCAGATTCTGCTCTTCCTGGCTGGTCTGCAGGGTATCTCCGTATCGCTCTATGAGTCGGCAAGATGCGACGGAGCGACGGAGTGGGAGATGTTCTGGAAGATTACGCTGCCGCTTATGACGCCGATTATTCTGCTCAATCTCGTCTATACGTGCGTCGATTCCTTCACGGATATCAACAACCGAATGATGGTGTATATCAAGGATACGGCCTTTACCAATATCGAGATGGGCTACGCTTCAAGCATGGGCTGGATTTACTTCCTGTTTATTTTCCTGCTGCTCGTCCTTGTGTTTGTGTCTACCCGCCGACTGATTATTTATACTGGCGAAAAATAAGCTGCAAGGAGGTATCCGCATCATGCTGTCGAACCCGATAGGTAAGACCAAACCGCAAAAAGCAGCCGCTCATGCGCAAGCACCTGCACAAGCACAAGCAAGAGCAGCCGGCAGTAAAGTCAAGGCTCTGCGAAATCATACAGTATTAAGCCGCATCGGAAGCAAAAGCCGCTGGATCGGGCTCATTTACCGCATCTTCGTTTACGTCATCCTGATCGACTTGGCTTTCGTGTTTCTGTATCCGTTTATCTATATGATGACGACCTCGCTCAAGCAGCCTGTGGATCTGATGAATTTCACGATCAAATGGATTCCGACGAGTCTAGCTTGGGAGAACTTCTATTACGGCATGAAAGGGCTGCAGTTCTTGACCCATTTCAATAACTCGGCGCTGATCGCGGTTCTCAGCGTGGTGGGTCAAGTGCTGTCCTGCTCCTTCATCGCGTATGGCTTCGCCCGGATCAAGTTCCCCGGGCGCGAGGTGCTGTTCGTGCTCTGCATGTTTACGATGATTATTCCGCCGCAGACAATTATCGTGCCGTTGTTCATGCAGTACAAGACGATGGGCTGGCTGGACAGCGTGCTGCCGCTTATCGTTCCTTCCTTCTTCGGCAACGGGCTTAGAGGCGCGCTCTTCATCTTCATCTTCCGGCAGCTGTTCCGGGGCTTGCCCTGGGAGCTGGAGGATGCTGCGCGGGTGGATGGCTGCGGCAGCTTCCGGGTGTATTGGAAGATTATTATGCCGCTGACGCCGCCCGCGATCGTCGTCACGACGCTGCTTTCCTTGGTCTGGCATTGGAATGATTTCTTCGAGCCGTCCATCTATCTGACGTCCGAAGAGAAATTCACGCTGCCGATGATGCTTCCTCGGCTGTATCAGTCGCTCGATACGTTAACGGGAAGCACGTTCGAAGTGTTCAGTTTACCCGTCGTCATGGCCGCAACGTTTTTTGCATTGTTTCCAATGCTCCTTGTCTATCTATTTCTTCAGCGCTATTTCATTCAAGGCGTGGAGCGTTCTGGATTGGTGGAGTAAGCCGAATACTGAAGCAATTGAGCTTGACAGTTCACTCACTTACAGGAGGTTAGGAAATGAGTAAAGTGCGCATTGGGTTTATCGGTACAGGCGGAATCGCGGGGCTGCATGCCCGGCAGCTGCTGGAATTGACGGAAGCGGAGATCACGGCCATTACGGATACAAGCGAGAGAAGCCGGGAGAGCTTCGTGACGAAGTTTAACCTCCAAGGCGTAGAGCAGTACACGAACTATCAAGATATGCTGGAGCAGGCGGAGCTGGATGCCGTCGTCATCTGTTCCCCGCACACGCTGCATTTCCAACAAGCCTACGATGTGCTGGACAGCGGGCTGCATGTGCTGATCGAGAAGCCGATGACCTGCTCGTCTGCGGAAGCAGAGCTGCTCATCCGCAAGGCGGAGGAAGCAGGCAAAATCATGCAGGTATCCTATCAGCGCCACTTCCAGCCGGAATTCTTATACATCCGCAATGCGATCGCAAACGGCGAGATCGGCAAGCTGACGTCCATCACGGCGTCGCTGTACCAGGAATGGAGACAGGGAACGCCGGGCTCCTGGCGCGCCAACCCGGCGCTATCCGGCGGCGGCTTCCTGATGGATTCCGGCAGCCACATTATCGACGTGCTGCTGTGGACATCCGGCTTGACGCCGATCGAAGTGAAGCCGCAGCTGCATATGCACGGCGCGGACGTGGAGATCGACACGTTCACATCGATCCGCTTCGCGGAAGGGCCGGTTGCCGGCTTGAACCTCGTCGGTTACTCCCCGTGTTGGCACGAGACCTTCGTCTTCTGCGGCGAGGAAGGCGGTATCTTCTACGACAACGGCAAAATCACGCTGCGCCGCTTGCGGCAGGAGCCGATCGTACCGGAGCTGCCCGTGCAGGAAACGAACCAAGACAAGAGCTTCATCGATTCGATTCTCGGACGGCATGAAGTGCTCGTGCCTGGCGAGTTTGCCCTGAAGGTCGTGAAGCTGTCCGAAATGATCTATCAAGCGGCCGGTTATGTGCCGGACGCAGCACTCGATTCCGAGGAGGAGCAAACAGCATGAATGTAAAACTTGGCATGCGGATTCCGCCGAAGATCGGATCGGAAGGCATTGAGAAGACCGCGCAATGGGCGGCAGGCGCTGGACTAAACGTTCTGGACGTCTCGCGGCTTACGCCGGAAGTGAAGGCAGCCTGCGAAGCGGCTGGCCTTGGCATCGGCTCGATCGATGCGCACCATACCGGGCAGCTGCTGAGCCGCGACGAGGGCCGCCGGGCGGATGCTTTGGAAGCGGCGAAGCGGGAGATGAGCGAGATCGCGGCGCTGGGCGGTCGCGTGCTGTTCATGTGCCTGGTACCGGAGGATCATACGCTGCCGCGCAAGGAGGGCTTCGCGATCTGGAAGGAAACCTTCCCGGAAATCGTAAGGCATGCGGAGCAGCAGGGCATCTATATCGCCATCGAGGGCTGGCCGGGACCTGCGCCGCACTATCCGACGCTTGGCTGCACCCCGGAGATGCTGCGGGCGATGTTCGAAGCGATTCCGTCGAAACACTTCGGCTTGAATTATGATCCGTCCCATTTGGTGCGGCTTGGCATCGATTACATTCGGGCGCTTGGCGAATTCGGCGAACGGATCAACCACGTCCACGGCAAAGATACTGAAATCCTGCATGATGAGCTGTACGAATGCGGCGTGCTGACGTCGACCTTCGGCGAGAAGTACGGATTCTCCGAAGGTTCCTGGCGCTACACGATTCCCGGTCATGGGGACGTCGAATGGGGCAAGGTGGCCGTTCGTCTCGACCGGCTCGGCTATGCGGGCGCGGTCAGCATCGAGCTGGAGGATCACCGCTTCTGGGGCTCCCTCGAGGCGGAGCGCCAAGGCATCGTGAAGGCGGCGGAGCATCTAGCACGCTGGTTTAAATAAGCTATCGAGGTACAGAGGAAGCCCCAAGCATTGTCGCTGACGATGCTTGGGGCTTCTTATGCGTAAGCGCCTGTTTATCTGAAATGGTACGTATCGGCCTTGCGGCTTGGAGACGCAGCTTTCTTGAAGCTGTACAACGCATTAACCTAATCCAGCGCTCTCTTATAATAATTATTCTACCTTCTCTAAATGCGACGAAGTATGCGTCCTATACCATTTGCGAAGCTGATTGATGTGCGCCTGATGATAGCGGCTATGGTCGGCCATATGCCACAGTCCCCAGCGCAGTGTTGCTTGTTTCTCATCGTCGTGTCCGAAGGTGACAACCCGAGCTAGATCAGCATCGGTTAACGAAGCACATGCTTCTTGCAGCAGATCTACTACGCTTTCATAGGCGGAGATAAGCGAATGCAAGGATTTGCCCTGAACCATCGGAAGCTTATTGTTGGTATCGATCATAGGGCCGTATTGTTCTCGTAGAGCATGAGGAAGCGGTTGTTCCATGATGCGATAAACCCAATTCAGATCCACGTACATGACATGTTGAATTAACTGGGCGGTACTATTGAAGCTGTGTGCCGGCCCTTTGTAATCGACTTCTTCTTGCGACATGCCGTCCGTGATGAGTTGCAGCCGTTTGTTATTCGTTTTCACCGCGGAATATAAGATTCCCACCAGAGGCGACATAGCTGCTTCACCCTGTAAATCGTAAAGCATGTTGTCTGTTTCCTCCTTCGTGCTTCGTGTATATTTCATATTCGATGGGGTGCAATCAGCTGCTGGATTTGCTCCCAGAACCGAAGCCAATCACATAGGCATCCGGGTCTTGTATACTAAACTCCTTCCAAGCTCCCCAATCATGCTCGGTTACATAGGGTTCGGAGACGATAATGGCTCCGCTTGCTTCGAATTCCGCATATAACTGGTCCAGCTCTTCGTGGGTCTTGACGTAGGCATAGGTATTCCAAGTCCCCTTGTTAGGTCGAACATCGGCTGGATCTTGCGCTTGAATGAATTTAAACCCTAATCCGAAATCATCTCTAATGGCCCAGTGTTCGTTCACTTCACATCCCAGTGCTTTCTCATAATACGTCTGCGTCTGTTCGAGATTAGAAACCAATAAGACAGTAAGCGAATTTTCGATCTTAGCTTTGGTTGTTTCCATCATAGATCGCTCCTTAATGGGAATTATATCCAAGTCAATATTAGCGAATATACGTTCGGTTGTAAAGGTTTTTTTGGAGGTGACTTACATGAAAGCGATGCTGTTTAAAGACAAACAAAAGAACCCCCGAGCATCGACGATGCTTGGGGGTTTTTGGTCGTGCAAGTCACTGCAGCCAGCCGGCAGCTATCGGCCTTCCGGAGCGGGACCTGTCGACTGCCGGACTAACAGGGACGTGGAGAGGAGCATCTCTGTCTGAGGCAAATCGGGCTGTTCAATCCGGCTTAGAAGACGCTCGACGGCGCAAGCTGCATAAAGCGGCAGGTTCACATCGATGGTCGTGATGGCAGGCATGGCGATCCGGGACAAGTAGCCGTTGTCGAAGCTGACGATAGAGACATCCTCCGGCACGCGCAGCCCCATTTGCTGCAGCGCGGAATTCACGATGAAGCCGAAGCCGTCATTGATGCAGAACCAAGCTGTTGGCTGCGAGGGCAGGCCATTCAACCGGCTGCGCACGGTCTCGTTGTCTTCGACAGCGTCTGTAATCAGCCACTGCTCCTGCAGAGTAAGCCCAAGCTCGTAAGCGGCGAGCCGCATTCCTTCCAAGCGCTCGTAATAGCTCGGGGATAGGCGGATGTTGCCAACAAAACCGATGTCGCGATGGCCGAGCTCCGCGAGATGCCGGATCGCATCGAACGCGCTGAAGCGGTTGTTCGTCAGGATAGAATCAGCGTGAAGCAGCGGATGGTGATGGTCAATCATGACCGCTGGAATGCCGGTATTCAGCACGGCTTGCAAATAAGGAGTCGTGATATGGGACAGAATCAGTACACCGTCCACGGAACGCTCCTCCAGAAATTCGGGCAGCGTAATGGATGCTGCGTGTGCCGGACTGATGGATTGTATCGTAAGGCTGCAGCCGTGTTTACTTAATTCTTTGTCGATGCTCAAATAAATGCCGCCGAAGAAGCTCTTCATGGAAAACGCATAATCCGATGCAATGAGGGCAATGGTACGTTTAGCATTCCCTTTAGCGGCATAATCAGGCAGCCGCTTTGCATAGGTGTAGCCCATTTCATCCGCGGTTTGGATGATCAGGCTGCGCGTTTCTTCGCTGACGCCGGGTTTGCCCGTGAGCGCTTGAGAAACGGAATTTTTGGATATGTTAAGCTTATCCGCTACATCCTGCATCGTTACTTTCGTCTTCAAAAGGGTAACCTCCGTTGTCGGCCGTTCAAAATGAAAAGAGAAGACCTGTATCTTTCATTGTTTCTATTTTCGCGTGGAGTGTCAAGTGGAATCATGCTTAGCGGTGTAGAGTTTGTAAAACTTATGTTTATATTGTAACGTTACTTAAGATTATTATCAACATTACATATTGATTATGAAAACGTAGCCATCTTTATTTTGTCACTTGACTTATATAATTACAGAGAGCATAATGAGACTCGTTCCTACATGACAGGTAAGTCCCGTAAGTTAAGATTGGTTAAAGCGGATTCATCACAACACTATGGAGGGGTTATGTGAAGATGAAAAAGAGAAATTCGGTTTTGCTGGCTGCCACACTTACAGCCGGATTGTTGTCGGCTTGTTCAACGGGCCAAGGTACTGCAACGAATAACAACAGCAACAGCAATAGCAGCAACAACGGTGCTTCCGCCGGCGGTGTGACGACCATCGAATTCTGGGCGGCGCCGAATCCGACGCAGCAGGCTTACTGGCAAGAGATGGCTAAGGCATATGAAGGTGTTAACAATAAAGTCAAAATAAATGTAAGCGCAATTAAAGAATCCCCAACTTCGGAAGCGAGCATTCAAGCAGCGATCGCCGCGAAGAGCGCGCCGACGATTTCCGAGAATATTAACCGGGGCTTCGCCGCACAGCTATCCGATAGCCAAGCGCTTGTGCCGCTGGACACGATTCCTGGCTTCACCGATGTTATCAGCGGTCGAGACATGACGAAGACGATCGAGCCTTGGAAATTCGCGGACGGCCATCAATACGTGCTGCCGATCTACTCCAACCCGATGCTGTTCGGCTGGCGTCTGGACACGCTGAAGGAACTCGGCTACGATGCGCCACCGAAGACGTACAGCGAAATCCTCGATCTGACGAAGAAGCTGAAAGCTAAATACGGCGACAAGAAATACCTATGGGCGAAAGCTGACCTAGCAGATCCTACGGCGTGGAAGCGGTGGTTCGACTTCTACATGCTGTATGATGCGGCATCCGGCGGCAACAAGTTCATCGAAGGCAGCAAGTTCACGGGGGATCAGAAGGCTGGGGAGCAAGTCCTGACATTCGTGGATAACCTTCGTAAGGAGAAGGGCATTCTTGCCCGCCAGGTAACGGATCCGTTCGAGACAGGCACAGGCATTTTCACCGACATTGGCCCTTGGACATTCTCGACATGGGCGGAGAAATACCCGAACCTGAAGTTTAACGATACGTACACGCTGACCATGCCTCCGGTACCGGATGGCGTAGACCCGGCGCAAAGCAAAACGTTCGCGGATACGAAAGGCCTCGTCATCTATGCTTCGGCATCCAAAGAGCAGCAGCAGGCTGCGGTCGACTTCATTAAATGGGTCTACAGCGATGCGGCTAACGACGCCAAATGGTTCAAGCAAACGAACCTGCCGCCGGCGCGCGACGACTTGTCCACGAATGATGCGTTCAAACCGATTTTGGAAGAAAACCCGCAGTTGAAACCTTACGCGGAGAATGTACCAAATGCAGTACCGCCGATGGACAACGCGAAATATAACGATTTGCAGACAATTATCGGCGTAGAAGCGTTCAACAAGGTCGTGAAAGGCCAAATTGCACCGGCAGATGGCTGGGCAGCGATGAAAACCGCCTTGGAAAACGCCCTGAAATAAGGGAGGCTCCACCACATGGACCAACGTAACAATAAATTGGGCTGGCTGTTTACCAGCCCTTATCTCATTTACTCGATCATTTTCTTTTTCATCCCGCTGATCTGGACGCTGTTCCTCTCCGCGACGGATTGGAATATGATCAAGCCAACGTTTAATTTCGAGGGTATCAGCAATTTCGCGGATGCGCTGAAGTCGCCAAGCGTTCACGCGGCATTCTGGAACACGTATCGCTTCATGCTTATCTTTGTACCGATCGTCACCGTTCTTGCCATCGGCGTAGCCGTGCTGGTGCATGGGCTTTCGCGTTTTAAAGGATTGTTCCTGATCGGATTCTTCCTGCCTTACTTGAGTTCCGGCGTTGTTTCGGCGCTGATCGTAAAAGGTTTGCTTTCCTATAACAGTCCGATTAACGAATTCTTTCGCAGCATGGGATTCGACATCGACTGGCTTGGGACGCCGTTCACGGCGTTATTCATCGTAGGGCTCATTCTCGCTTGGAAGTTCACGGGCTATTATGCCCTTATCATAACTTCGGGTCTTGAAAGCATTGATAAAGAGGTTTATGAGGCTGCGGCGATCGACGGGGTCAAGGATAGTCAACGGTTCTGGCGCATTACGCTGCCACTTCTGTATCCGTCGATGTACACGACGCTCATTCTGGCTTTCGGCGTCACCTTCGGGATTTTCACCGAAGTGTACCAGCTCACCGGCGGCGGTCCGGGCAATGCCACCAATACGTGGCAGATGGAAATTTTCAAACAAGCGTTCACGAACCTGCAGAGCGGTTATGCTTCCGCTGTAGCCTTGCTGGCTTCCATCGCGACGTTCATTTCCATTTTCATCATCCGCAAATTACTGGAGGTTTGGGGGAAGCGCAATGGTTGGGTCTAAACGGCACAGCGGCACAAAGCGGGCGATACGTTATATCCTGGCCATCGTGCTTCTGCTCATTATGGTGTATCCGTATTTATATATGGTGCTCAGTTCGTTCGCGGATTGGTCCCAAATCGATAAGACGCTTATTCCGACGAAATTTACGACCAAATCGTACGATTGGTTGTTCCACGGGGGAGAGACAGGCGTTACGCGGCCTTGGCTGCATGCTTTCCTGAACAGCGTGATTGTTTCCATCAGCTCCACGGTGCTGATGATGATCTTCGGCGTTATGGTCGCTTATGCGCTGGCGAAGATGAACTTCTTCGGCCGCAATGCCATTAACAACTTTGTATTGTTCCATATGTTCTTCCCGGCGATTATTCTGCTGATTCCGACCTTCCTGATCGTGCAGCGAGTGGGCTTATATGACTCGTATTTGGGGCTTATTCTTCCTAAAGCAGTCAGTCTGTGGGCGATCTTCATGTATACGAACTTCTTCAAGGCAGTGCCTCAAGTGTTCATTGAAGCGGCACGCTTAGATGGAGCGACCGATTTAAAGATCATGTTCCGCATCATGCTGCCGATGTCGAAGTCGATTACGACCGTCATCTTCCTGTTCCTGCTCATGGAACGCTGGACAGAGCTGTTGTGGGATCTGATCGCCGTTAAGAGCGATTCCATGCTGACCTTGAACGTGCTGTTGTCGCAGATGTTCGGGCCTTACGGCTCGTTCCCGGGACCGCTCTATGCGGCATCGACAATTCTGACGCTGCCGATCATTATCATGTTCTTGTTCTTCAGCAAGAAATTCAAAGAAGGCATGCAGTTCAACTTGAAATAATAGCAAACAGCTGAACAAGCGAGGAGAGAGAAGAATGGCTGCTAGTTGGGGAAAAAGCATGGGGCCGCAATTGTGCGGCGAGCTGCTTAGCGCCTACCGCGCTTCTGGCGCACGGGCCGAACAAGCGGAGCGTATCGCATTCGGCGGTTATGCGGATAAGGACGTGTACAACATTGCTGCTCCATTCATGGATAATGGCGTGGAAATTATTGCAGGACGCGTGGAATCGCGCGACAGCGAGCATTCCGAGGTCGTCTTCTTCGCGGAGCGGGAAGGCACATGGCTGCCGCTCGCAGATGCACCGGTGCTCGTGCTGCAGGATCCATTCCACTGCCGGATCGGCGGGGAGCTGGTGGTCGGCGGCGTGGAAATTTATCCGCATCCCGTGAACGAGGGAGCGCTGATGTGGCGCACCGTCTTTTACCGGGGCGGGGATATCCGCAGCCTGAAGCCGTTCTTCAAAGGGCCGGACGGCATGAAGGATCTCCGGCTCGTCGAGCTTGCGGACGGCAGCATCGGCATTTTCACGCGTCCGCAGGGCGAGAAGGGCGGCCGCGGCAAGATTGGCTACGCCCGCGTTGCGACGCTTGATGAGCTGACGCTGGATGTTATTAATGAAGCACCGCTGCTGGTCGGCCAATTCGCGGAAGGCGAATGGGGCGGTGCCAACGAAGCGCATCTGCTGCAGGATGGCCGCGTCGGCGTGCTTGGGCATGTCGCGAAATTCGATGAAGCGGGCGATCGCCATTATTATCCGATGGCGTTCCTATTCGATCCGGCGGACGCCTCGTTCTCGGTCATGAAGCTCATCGCGGAACGCAGCCGCTTCCTGCCTGGCCCGTCCAAGCGGCCTGATCTGCAGGACGTCGTCTTCAGCGGCGGGCTGGTTCGCCGTGCGGACGGCAGCGCCGTGCTGTATGCGGGCATCAGCGATGCAGATGCCCAGCGGATCGTTATCGAAGATCCATTTCGAGGCCTATAATCTTCTTCACCGAAGTCACCGAAGAGTTAACATGTAGAGGAGTAAATGCTATGAATATTTACCGTTATGAACAAAATCCGCTGGTTACGCCGGCTGACGTAAAGCCGCATCGCGACGATTTTGAAGTCATCGGCGCGTTTAACGCTGGCATAGCGGAATACAACGGCGAAGTTATTATGCTGCTTCGCGTAGCCGAGCGTCCCATCAGCCCCGACCCCGAGGTTGTGCTGGCGCCGGTGTACAATGTGGAGACGTCGGAGCTCGAATTGATTCCCATTCGCAAGGACGACGAGCGTTATGACTTGTCCGATCCGCGCGTCATTATTTTGAAGGAACATGCTCCGGCATTCGAATACCTGACTTCGCTGTCCTACCTGCGGATCGCCCGCAGCTCGGACGGCCATCATTTCACCATCGACGAGAAGCCGTTCCTGTATCCGTCGCAGACGCTGGAGACGTTCGGCATCGAGGATCCGCGCATTACGCAAATCGGGGACACGTATTATATTTATTATTCCGCCGTGTCTCCGGTCGGCATCGGGGAATCGCTTGTTTCGACGAAGGATTTCGTGCATACGACGTATCACGGCATGATATTCGGACCGGATAACAAGGATGTGCTGATCTTCCCGGAACGCGTGAACGGCAAGTATTACGCGCTGCACCGCCCGACGACGAAGAGCGTCGGACGGCCGGAAATGTGGATCGCCGAGTCCGATAACCTGCTGTACTGGGGCAATCATAAGCATCTTATCGGCCTGCGCGACGGCATGTGGGACAGCGGCCGCCTCGGCGGCGGCGCGGTTCCGTTCCGGACGGAACGCGGCTGGCTGGAGCTGTACCACGGCGCGACCAAGGATCACCGCTACTGCATGGGCGCGGTGCTCTTGGATCTGAATGACCCGTCGAAGGTCATTGCGCGTTCCGTGAAGCCGGTCATGGAGCCGGAGGCCGATTACGAGGTGAACGGTTTCTTCGGCGGGGTCGTATTCTCATGCGGCGTGCTTGTCGACGGCGATCGCGTACGGATGTACTACGGCGCCGCGGATACGTCCATGGCTTGCGCGGAGCTGAGCCTGCAGGAAATTCTGGACAGCTTGGAGCCGGTATAAGGGCAGGCTGAATAGGAATAGAGAAGGCTTCCGAGTGAATCGGAAGCCTTCTTTTGCATCCCTAGGTCGAAGCATTCGGGGATTACCCACGTCAGGTCAGCATATTATTACAGTTTTTTAGAATGGCATACACATACGTATCGTACGCGTTGCCATTCTGATACATATAATCGCGAAGCAAGCCTTCTTTTTGGAAACCCAGCTTCGTCAGTAAGCGGTTGGATACTTCGTTGTCGATGAACACAACAGCCCCGATGCGAGTAAGGCTCATTTCATTGAATCCATATTGAATGACGGATGATACAGCTTCGGAGGCATACCCTTTTCTCCAATGTGCAGGGTTTAATTCATACCCTATTTCTGCCCGTTTATGTTTAGGCGACCAGGCATTAAAGCCAATCGTACCCATTAATCCTCGAGTGCCTTTTAGCTCAATCCCCCACCGTATGCCTCTCTTCTCGATATAGCTTTTGGCAAAGAAATCAATAAGCACCTTCGCTTGCTCGCTATGATTGAATGTCTCTTGTCCGTAATAACGTGTAACCTGTTCATTAGAAAAGCAATCAAATAAGTCCTTTTCATCATCGACAGTAATTTCTCTCAATCGTAATCTTGTCGTTTCTAATCTAGGAAACATCGCTTTCCCCCTCGTCCATTTACCGTATTAAGAAAAAAGGGGCGATCCCAAATGTCATTTCCCATGACGTTTGGGACAACCCCTTTTCCATCTAACACGCCGTCCTATTCGACGACGACATCGTTGTATTTATTGGCGCGCAGCGCTTCTTCAAGCGCGGCTTTCCACTCCGCTTTGCTTTCGCAGGACGGCGAAATGACGATTTTCTTCAGCAGGCCGGTATCGAAGCCGACAGGCAGCTGTTTTTTCGTCTGATTGAACTGCTCCTTGCTTTGCGGAAGCAGGACCGCTCTGACCTCGTTCTCCGCTTTAAACGCCTCGTCCTTGACCAGAACGCTGCGAATGCTGAGCCACGTCGATTCTGCCATTTCCGGATGGTCCTTCAGCCTCTGCTTAATCTCGTTCTTGGTCAGCGGTTTCTGGCCGGTTTCCTGACGGAATAACGTCGTGTATTCCTCGACGATGCGGCTGTGGATGGCATCGACGGCTCCTTCATGGCTTTTATAATCGAGCGGCGTATACGCGTCGGTCTGATCCTTGCTGCTCAGCTCGTCGATAATTTCATGGATGATGCCGGCGTAAGCCTGCTGCTGCTTCTCCAGCCGTTTGATGTAAGCGGCGAGAATACCCGCATACGACATACCGGGCTCTTGAGAGATGCTCTCCATGAACTTGGCAAGGTTGTCCCCGCCGGCTGCCTGCAGACGATCTACCTTCTCGGCATCGGCGTAATGGACTTTATTGAACAGCAGCTCGAAGCCGCGCGGCGCGCGAAGCGGGTTGCCGTCGAACACGAACGCGATCTCTCCGCAGGCCGTGCTCGGGAACGAAGCGGCTACCTCCTCGGTGAATGATGCGACGTAGCTGTTCTGCTTCAGCACGCGAGAGAGCGAACCTTCTAGCGATACGCCGGCTTGATAGGCTTGCTTCCGCAGCTGAGCGGCCGTCAGCGTATGCATGAAGAATTGCTGCTGATTCACGCCCGGCATCGTGCTGATCATCACGAGAGCCTGCTGGAAGGTGCTGATGAGATCCTGCATGTAATGCAATCGATTGAATTCTTTTAAATAGTGCAAAATGTCGTTTTGGCTGTCCAAGCTGCCGATGCGCGAAAGCAGCAATTCCTTGGAGCTTAGCATGCCGGAGGCGCTTTGAATATCTCTTGTGTAATGTACGATCATTGTTCTGTGCTCCCTTTTTTTCATGGAAAAATAGTCAGTGTCTATTTAATTATACAGAATCTATCGTGGTTTATCCAAGTTTCGCGGGAACCTCAACAAAATTCGGATTAATTGGGAGTTTATTCAAGATGGCTGCGCCCGTATTTTGTCGCGATAGCGGTGGGTTTTGTACACTTGAGCCGCGTCTGCGCCTAGGGCGTATCATTCTCTAATCATTACGATAAAAATCCAATCGTTGTCATATCGATCGCTTGCCGCTCTATTTGTATAATTAGCGTACAGAGGTGATCGCATGCTTGAGAAACTGGCAAAATACCGCTACCAGTACATTATGATTGCCCCAGCCGTCGTGCTGCTGCTGCTGTTCAGCTACATTCCGATGGCCGGCATTCAAGTCGCTTTCAAAAACTTCCATATCGGCTATACGATCTGGAACGCCCCGTGGGTGGGACTGGGCAACTTCTCTTTTCTCCAGGACGACCAGTTCTGGATCGTCGTGAAGAATACGGTCATCATCGCGGTGCTCAAATTCATATTCGGTTTCCCGGCGCCGATTCTGCTCGCCCTGCTCATTAATGAGGTGAAGCACAGCGGATTCAAGCGGTTCGTCCAATCGGTCAGCTACCTGCCGCATTTCTTCTCCTGGATCGTCGTTGCTTATATTTTGCAGTCGCTGCTGACGCTTGACGGCGGGCTGGTTAATCAATTCGTCGCGAAGACGGGCAACGATCCGATCTTCTTCCTGGGTTCGACAGAATGGTTCCGTCCGATGATCGTGGCTAGCGGGCTGTGGAAGGAAGTCGGCTGGAACACGATTCTGTATTTGGCGGCCATCACGACCATCGATCCGCAGCTGTACGAAGCGGCCAAGGTGGAAGGTGCCGGCAGACTCGCGCAAATCCGCCATATTACACTGCCCGGCATCCTGCCGACGATTTCGATCGTCCTGATCCTTAGCATGCCGAGCTTGATCGCGGTCGGAATGGATCAGATTTATCCGTTAATGAATCCAGCGAACCAGCCGGTCGCTGACGTACTCGACACGTACATTTTACGAAGCGGACTACAGCAGGGGTACTTCGGCATGGCGACGGCTGTCGGCCTGTTGTCATCCGTCATCAGCTTGATCCTCGTGCTCATCACGAATGGGATGTCGCGCAAACTCAACGGGGAGGGGCTTTGGTAAAGCATGAAACGTTCGGTAAGCGACCAAGCAGGTCAATTCATCATCATCGCGCTTCTCTTATTGCTGTGCTTCTCAGTCATCTATCCGTTTCTGTATATGCTGGCGATCTCCCTGAACGTAGGGAGCGACGCGGCCAAGGGCGGCGTGTACCTGTGGCCGCGCCAGTTCACGTTGTATAATTTTCGGATCGTGCTCGGCAACGAAATCATCCGACATGCCTATTGGATAACGGCAGCCCGGACGATCGCGGGCACGGTCATCGGGCTGCTCGTTACACTGCTCGCCGCGTTCGGCTTGTCCTACCGGGCGCTTCCCATGCGGAACACGCTGCTCGGTTACGTGCTGATAACGATGCTGTTCAGCGGCGGCTTGATCCCTTTCTACATCCAGCTTCACGATCTCTCGCTTCTGAACTCGTTCTGGGTGTATATCGTGCCAAGCGCGTTCTCGGCCTGGAACATGTTCGTCATGATGAAATTCATTCAAGGGGTCCCGGAGGCGTTGATCGAATCGGCCGAGATGGACGGCGCGCAGCCGTTCCGGGTGCTCTGGTCCATCATTTTGCCGCTGTCGAAGCCGATGCTGGCAGCGCTCGGCTTGTTCACTGGCGTTATGCACTGGAACGATTGGTTTGCGGGCGCTTTCTTCGTCTCGAAACAGAGCCTTATCCCGGTGCAGACGTTTCTGCAGCAGCTGCTATCCGCGCAGGATATTTCGGCCGTGCTCGGCTCGGGCAATAACGTGGAATCGATCGCCAGGGGCACGAGCCTCGCGAACGTGACGCTGATGTCCGTGAAGATGGCGACGGTTATGGTAAGCGCTATTCCGATTCTATGCGTTTATCCATTCCTACAGCGGTACTTCGTCAAGGGTGTACTCATCGGTTCCGTCAAAGGCTAAGGCGGATGGGGAGCCGGCAGCTATTAAACAACAGGTGTACGGAAACACCATATAACTGGAGAGACAGAAAGGGGAAAGCAACGCATGAAGATGCTTACGGCAAGAAAACGTATGGCGGCGGGGCTGGCAGCGCTTGTGCTTGGCCTGACGGCTTGCGCCGGCGGAGGCAGCTCCGGCGGCGATAATACGGCTGATAATGCAAAGGCGGGATCGAACAGCGCCAGCGCGAACCAACCGGCAGGCACGAATTCAGATGCAGGGGAATCTGCCGGATCCAAGGCGTTCAAGCTGTGGCTCGGCTGGACAGCGACGATCAACAACGACAGCATGGTGCAGAAGTATTGGAGAGAGCATGAACCGGGCATTGACGTCCAGCTTGAAGCGACGCAGGGCGACGCCATGACGGCCCTGAACCTGAAGCTGAATACGGGCGGCTTCGAGGATGCGGCACTATTCGGAAGAAGCGACATCGTCAATTCCTCGATGATCCGCTCCGGCAGCATTCTTCCACTCGATCAGTACTTCAATATGCCGGACAAATATCCGGGCCTCGCCTCCATTCCGAAGCTCTATCTGGACGGGATGAAGGACAAGGACGGCCATATCTGGTCAATTCCGACGTGGTTCGACCAGAACCCCGAAGATCCGTGGCCGGGCTGGGCTTCACTCGGGTGGTTCGTGCGGAAGGACATCCTCGATAAGACGGGCATGACCATGGATGATCTAAAGACGATCTCCGGAGTGGAGAGTTACCTCAAGGCCGCGGTCAAGCAGAAGGACCCGTCCGGTAAGGCGTATATCCCGCTCAGCTTCCTGTCGGACGCAAGCGACGAGAACGTTATTCTGAGCACGTTCGGGGTGTCGACAGCTACTGCCGGTGGTGTCATTCCAGTGGAGAAGAAGGGTGATGACTATCAGTTCATTTACGATAATCCGCAGTACAAATCGGCCTATCAATGGATGAACAGTATGTATCGCCAAGGGCTCATCGACGCCGAGGCGATTACGGACAAAGCGGAGCGCTACAAGGAGAAGACCAAATCCGGACGCATCGCGATGAACGCAGGCGGATTCTTCAACATGGATGCGCATATCTGGGAAATTCTAGACGGTCCGACCGAACCGGCGTGGTTCTATGAGACGATTCCGTATCCGCAAGTAACGGGCGTCGATCACATCGGAGCGAATCAAATCGTCAATCCGTTCCCGGGCAACGACCTATATATCAGTAAAGATTCGAAAAACCTCGATGCTATTCTTGCCTTCGTGGACTATATGCTGCAGCCAAAGCCGGAACAGCAGCAGGTCGCGAGCGAAGGCCCGGCCGGCGTGTTCTGGAATTGGGTAGATAAGCCGCTTGGCAAATGGCAGTACACGGATGCCAACTACCAGCAGCTTCACGATTCCGGGGATGCCGCCAAATTCGCGAGCACGAACCCGGGGCTGTACGGCATCTCCTCCTACAGCAACGCCTGGTACCCGTGGTGGAACTATGCCGTGACGAACCCGAAGGGTCGGCAGAAAACGATCGATTTCACCGAGCAAATCGGCAAAATGGGCGGCGTTCGCGTCGCGCAGCCGTACGACATGGTGAAGGCGAAGCCGGGCGGCGTGTGGGAGAAATATTTGCCGGAGCTCGAGAACGTCCGTAAGGAGTATAAAGCGAAGCTGCTGATGGCCAAAGACGACAAGGCGTTCGAAGCGGCATGGGCCGACTTCCAGTCCGCTCTCGAAAAACGCGCGCATTGGAGCGAGCTGAAGCAGGAGTGGAGTACATCCCTCCAAGAGCAAGGCGCCGCGGCGAAGGCATAAGAAGGCAGCGATTGCATCGAAACGGGCATGTTTGCTTGACCAAGGGGAGCCGTCTATCCGACGGCTTCCCTTTCGGCACGATTCGGCGCGGTTGACGTGATGGATTGACGGTGGGAGAGCAGGGGGCGCTTGACGGCATTCCGCGGGTGCAGTCGCCCCGAGCAGGTTCGATCTGGCTCGAACCGATAACCGGCCGGCCCGGGCGTATGATATACTGCGTTTAGAAAGGGGAGGGAGCCTTGCGGCTACGACTCGACAAATGGATTCTGGGCTTCACCCGCAGACTCAGCCTCCGCGGCAAAATTGTCGTGCTCTACGTGCTGATTCTGCTGCTGCCGACGCTCGTGTTCAGCAGCGGTGCCGTCTATCTGGTCATCCGCAGCTTTCACCACAGCTACATGAACACGGCGGAGGAAGCTGTACGGCAGACAGCGCAGATCGTTGATTTCAGCAAGAAGAGCTATGATCTATTAGCCGTTCGCACGGCGACCGACGGCGAGCTGATCGCCCGGCTCGGACGTGAGTACGCGGACATGACCGAGATCGTGGACACGGTTAATTACGTGGACAGGACGTTTCAAATCACGAGCAAATATTTGCCGGGCATCACGGATTTCCGCATCTACCATACGAACGGGACGCTGGTGCAGGACGGCCAGCTGCTGTGGCGTCCAGAGGCGCGGATGCTCTCCGGCATGGACGAGAGCGCTTGGTACGAGCAGTCGAAGAGGTCGCCGAACCCGTTATTCTGGAGCAGCGTGCCTGGCAATCCGAACCAGAGCATCCTGACGCGTAAAATCATCGACAATACCGGGGAACTGCTCGGCAGGGTTTATATCCTATTAAACTACGATACGGTGTTCGGCGAGCTGCTGGACCATCCGTTCAACGACGGCAGCCTGTACATCGTCGACGATTCCCGCCGCGTCCTGGCCGCAACGAACCGCGCGGAAATCGGAAAGCGCTTGCAGTTGAAGGTGTGGCCGGACGATAACGTGAGCACGAAGCAGACAGCCGCTCCGGACAAGAGCAGTGACGTGCTGGATTTGACCGGGACGAAGGAAATGCTGATGACGCAGCCTTTATCCTCCCATTGGACGCTTGTGGCGCTCATGCGCACGAAGCATCTGGACAATCAGAACCGGACGATCCTCATTGTGATCGTGGGGATCGTTACGTTCTTCCTCCTGCTTTCGCTGTCGTTGATGACAACGATCGTCCGCAATATCGTCCGGCGGATCCGTAAGCTCGGCACGCGCATGGGCGACCTGTCGCGCGGGGAATTCGAAGCGGTCGTCCGATACAGCGAGAACGACGAGCTGGGCGAGCTGGAAAACCGGTTCAATTCCATGTCGGAGCGGCTCGGCAAGCTGGTCGAGGACATCACGAAAGCAGGCCTGGCGGAGAAAGAGCAGGCGTTCAAGGCGCTGCAGGCGCAGATCAATCCGCACTTCATTTACAACTCGCTCGGTCTTCTGCGCTGGCGGGCGATGGACGCGGACGATCGGGAGCAAATTCAGATCATCGATGCACTGACGACTTTTTACCGGATTACGCTGAACAATCAGATCAGCGTCATCCGCATCTGGGATGAACTCGAGCACGTCAAGGCTTACCTTGAGATTTGCCAATTCCGGTATCCGGGGCGCGTGCGGGTGGAGTGGGACATTGACGAAGGTGCGATCGAGAGTTACACGATCAAAACCGTGCTGCAGCCGATCGTGGAGAACTGCTACCTGCACGGGGCTATTACACGCAGGCCCGGCGCGCTGATTCGCATTGCCGTAACCCGGCAAGCGGATACGATCCGCATGTCCGTCTACGATAACGGACAGGGCATTCCGGCAGATGTGCTTCGGGACGTCGAGAGGGGCACGCATGTCGGCAAGGGAAGCGGATTCGGAACGCCGAACATTAAAGAACGGCTCGCGCTGTATTTCGGCAGCGACGCGGCACTTGCGATTGAGAGCGAGCCCGGCGCATGGACGCGGGTATCGATCACGTTCCCGGCTTGCAGCGCGGAGCCGGCGATCAGGAGGGAATCCTAAATGCTTAAGGTGCTTATCGTGGACGACGAGCCTTCCAATATTCAAGGCCTTGTGCGTTATATCGATTGGCTCGGGCTCGGGTACGACAAGCCGGCCGCGATGGAATCGGGAGAGGAGGCGCTGGGGGCGCTGCGCGATGCTGCGTTCGATGTACTCATCTCCGATGTGTCGATGCCCGGCATGAACGGCATCGAGCTGGTGGCGGAGGCCAAGAAGCTGCACCCGCACCTGCAAGTGCTCATGATCAGCGGCTATAACGAATTCGAGTTCGTGCAGGACGCAATCCATGTCGGGGCGCAGGCGTACGTGCTCAAGCCGCTCAAGATGGAGGAAGTGTCGGGTCGGCTCGCGGGGTTCAGAGAGACGCTTCAGAAAATGCGGAGTATCGTCGAACAGACGAGCGAGCTGGAGAAGCGGGTGTCGGAGAGTCTGAAGCTCGTGAAGGAACGGTTCGTGAATGATCTACTTGCGGAAATTCCGCAGACGAACGACATGCTCGCCTCCTGGAACAGCCTCATCGCGCTGCCGGACGCTGTGGGAGGGTTTCAGCTGCTCGTCTTCGGGCTGGACCATTTCTTGTCGGCAGGCAAGGAGGCGAAGGACAGAATTTTGCTGGGCAGCGGATTCAAGCAAACGGTGGATGTCGGTTTATCCGACGCGGAGCCGATGTACTTGGCGCAGATTGCGCCGGATGAAATCGTCGTATTGCTATTCGGTCAATCGCCGCAAGAGCGGGCAAGAATCGAGAAGCGTGTATCTTTTATCCAAGGCATGATGCGCGAGCAGTACGGCCCCACCGTGACGGTCGGCTGCGGACGGGAGGGAAACCGCTGGGCGGAAGTACCGCTCTTGTACAAGGAAACCAAGTTCATGATGGCCAAGGCGCGGCTGATCTCCGATGGTCAGATCGTTCGGCATAACGACATGGACGTTAACGAATTCCAGGATTTTCGGCTGCGGGAAGAGCTGATGCCGAATATCGTGAAGCTTATGGAAACGGGCGATGCAGCGCAGGTCAGAGCGTATATGAATCAGATCTTGGATCTGCTGCTGGCGCAAGAGCCGGCTTCATTCTCCTACGTGCAGGCGTTCGGTATGAGCTTCCTGAGCGAGTTGATCCGGAATTTGAAGTGGAAGGACGAACCAGAGGGCAATTTGAACATTCTCATGTGGCGGCGGATGCTGGATTGCCGGAGCACGGGGGAAATCATACTTCTATTGGTCGATTATGTGGAACGGTACATGACGATTGAGAAGAAAGCGCGAATCCATCAGCAGCATAACTTGATCAAGCGGGTTGCGCTCTTCATCGAAGAGCGGCTGCAGGAGAATTGGACGGTGAAGCAACTGGCGGAGGAATTCAGCTTGAATGCCAGCTATCTGAGCGTCCTGTTCAAGCGGGAGCTCGGGAAGACCATCTCCGAGTTCGTCCAGGAGACGCGCATCCAGCGGGCGCGGGAGCTGCTTAAGAATCCGAATATTAAAGTCTATGAAGTAGCGGACCGGGTCGGAATTCAGACCTCGGCGTATTTCACGTATTTGTTCAAGAAGCTGGTCGGCTGTACGCCGCAGGAATACAGGGATTATCACTAGAAGCTCTCGCGCAGTCAGCGCCCGAGCTGCAGCTCCGCGCGCAGTCAGCGCAGGAACTGCAGCTTGGGCTTTTTTTGTTTATCACGTGCATCAAGGCTGCTGAATCAGACCTTATTCCTCACCCGGCTGCCCGCGGTACGCATTCGGTGACAGGCCGACAAGCTTCTTGAATGCTTTGGAGAACGTAAACAAATCGGGGTAACCGACGGATTGCGCGATTTCGGCTATTTTGTAGCTTGTTTGGGCAAGCAGCAGACGAGCTTCGTTCATGCGAAGCTGCTGCAGGAACTGGATCGGCGTGACGCCGTAAGCTTTGCGGAATTGCTTGGTGAAATGCGTCCGATCCACGCCGGCGTATTCTGCCACTTGTCCGATCGAAATTCCGTCCGCGTAGTGGATTTCCATGTACTCGGTCCCCTTCTGAAGCCAGCTTGACGGAGGGGCTGTTTCAAGCATCTCTGCTGCGCGGCAGGCGGACAAGGCATCGAATACGCGCAGGATGTATGCCAGCCGAGTCAGATCGGAAGATTCGCGTTCGGACGGCTCGCCGTGATGCAGCACTTCTATGAACTGCTCCATAAGCGCCAAAATCTCAGGCGTGAGCGAGCTGGGGGCATGAGGGTTCTGCGGCCGCAGGCCGATCCTTTCCAGCAGCTGCAGCGCGAGCTTCCCGTCGAAGGCAAAGAAAATTTTACGGAGCGGCTTCTCCGCATCCGTGAAATATTCATGTGTCACCTGCGGGAAGAGGCAGAACATATCGTTTGGCCGAAGCGGGTAAGTCCGTCCATTCTGGATAAAAGTGCCGTGGCCATCCTGCACGAAGATGAGGTAATAATACGGCGACGTTCGAGGGCCGATATGGTAGTTCGGCTTGGCGATGTTGCGGCCGAGCCGGATTGGCCAAGCGGCGCCGGCTTTCTCGAAGGAAGACGGCGTGAAGTAATGAATCTCCAAGAATTCATGATGATCCTCGCGTAAATGGCCGACCACGTTCTTCACCTCATTTTTCCAAGTTAGTAGTTGGAATCTGTTACTGTCAATATGAGTTTACAAAAGAATAGTAAGGCAATCAATCGATCGCGATAACTTATACCACGCAAAATGACAAAAATACTTAGACACGAATTGACATTGACGGGTCATGCGCAGGCTTGCTATGATTCAAATACAAATTAAACCTAGTGTATTTATCGGATATCTACCGGACCGCTGGAGATGCCTCAGCTAGAGACATAGCCGGTGGGAGGGGGATATTGAAACCATTGATGCATACAACGGAGAGGGGCTTTCCGAAATGACAGCGATACGAGAGGAAATCAGCTTTGGATGGTTTTTACCTACAGCTGGCGACGGCAAATACGTGGGGGTAGCACCGGAGCGTGAACCTTCGCTCTCCTATCTCATCGAAGTGGCGCGGGCGGCGGAACGCTCCGGCCTGGAGTACGTCCTTATACCGACGGGAGGCGCTTGCTTGGATGCATGGGTCGTCGGTTCGGCCGTCATGAGCCACACCAAGACGCTGCGGCCGCTTGTGGCCGTAAGGCCGGGTCTCGTAGCGCCGGTGCTTGCCGCACGTATGGGAGCCGCGCTCGACGTACTCTCGAATGGCCGGGCGATGATTAATGTCGTGACAGGCAGCTCGGTGCAGGACTTGGAAGAGCTCGGCGACCCGTTGGCGCATTCGCACGACGAGCGGTACATAAGAGCGCAGGAATATCTCGAAGTGATGCAGCAGGCATGGACGCAATCGGAAGGCCTCGCAGCGACGGAATTTCAGGTTAAGGATGCCTCCGCCCGCGCGGTTTCGGAAGAGAAGCAGCCTTTCCACGGGAAGTATTATCAATTTACCCGAGCGGTAAGCACGCCTCAGACGGTGCAGAAGCCGCATCCGCCGTTTTTCCTCGGCGGCAGCTCGCCGATCGCCAAGCGCGTCGCGGTGGAATATGCGGATACGTACCTGATGTGGGGCGAGCCGCATGCATGGATCGAACAGCAAATCGAGGAAATCGAAGGCATCCGTAAGCAGGTGGAAGCCGAGAAGGGCATTGAGAAGGTTATGAAATACGGTCTCCGCGCGCAGGTGCTCGTCCGGGATACGGAAGAGGAGGCTTGGGCAGCCGCTTGGGAGATTATCAGCAAAGTATCGCCAGAAGCGATCAAGCAGGCTGAAGCGGCATTCGCCAAGACGGATGCAACGAACCAGCAGCGCCAGAACGAGCTTCGCGAGCAGTCCAAGGGCCAGAACTTCGTCGTCGGTCCGAACCTGTGGACAGGGCTGTCCCTCGTCCGTTCGGGCGGGGCGATCCTGATCGTCGGCACGGCAGAGCAGGTTGCAGACCGTCTGATTGAATACGCGGAACTAGGCATATCGACCTTTATTCTATCCGGTTATCCGCACTTGGAAGAGGCCGAGAACTTCGGTAACAAGGCATTGCCGGTATTCCGGGAGAAATGGAAGCAGCGTCAGGCGGCTTCGGCACCCGTATAACACTTTTAATTCAACGGAGGTTATAAATTGATGAAACAGATCAAATTCAGAGCAGCTTTGCTCATTCTCAGCGTGCTTATCGTATCGGTGCTGTCTGCTTGCGGCAGCTCAAATGCGAATAAAAGCAACACGGCATCCGCTGGGAGCGATGCCGGCAATAAACCTTCGGGCGATCCCGTGACCATCAGCTTCATCCACTGGCGCGGCGAAGACGTGGAGGCGCTGAACGGCATTATCCAGAAATTCGAAGCAGCCAACCCCGGCATCAACGTCGAAATGCAGACGATGCCGTCCGAACAATATCAATCCACCGCGCAGGCGAAGCTGGCAGATGCCTCCGTAGGCGACGTATTCACGTCATTCCCGGGCGCGCAGTTTGGCGCCTTGGCCAAAGCCGGCGTTTTCGCGGATCTATCCGGCGAATCGTTCCTATCTAACTACAATCCTGCCCTGATCGAAGCAGGCAAGCAGGACGGCAAGCAGCTGGCGGTTCCTTATCAGCTTGTTTATAACGATCCCATCTATAACGTGAAGCTGTTTGAGAAATACGGCTTGACGACCCCGAAGGATTGGGATGGATTCCTGGCGCTCTGCGAGAAGCTGAAGTCCGAGGGCATCATTCCGATCGCATTCGCAGGTGCCGATATCGGTCCCGGTCAGCTGATGAACAGCATGGTGATGAACAATGAGCCGAGCACGGATATTTTTACGAAGGTGGAAGCGGGCGAAGCCAAGCTGACCGATCCGTTCTGGGTCAAAACACTGTCGCAATTCAAAGAATTGAACGATAAGGGTTATTTGCAAAAAGACGCTTTGGGCACGAAGGATGCCGCTGCAGGCGCGCTGTTCATTCAGGAGAAAGCGGCCATTCTAGCGAGCGGGTCGTTCCAATTGGCGCAAAACAAGAAGCAGAATCCGAACTTGGAGCAGCAGCTTCTCGCTCCAATTACGGTAGCCGCGGATCAAGCGAAGTATGAAGGTATTCATACGACGACGTTCATGCTGGCCGTGAACAGCAAGTCGAAGCATCCGAAAGAAGCGAAGAAGTTCATCGCGTTCCTGAGTGGTAAGGACATCGCAGGCGAATACGCGAATGCAACGGGCCAGAACGTGACTGTGAAAGACGTGCAGTACACCACGCCTGAATTGCAGGTCGCAACGGCATGGGCGAGCAAGAAGACGCTCTTCCAACCGCGCTTCACCATCACCAACGCGGATAACCAGAAGGCAGTCACGAATTCCATCCAAGCCGTGCTGAGCGGAAAGTCGCCGGAAGACGCCGCGAAAGAGGCTCAGGCGATCGTCGACCAGCATCTGACGAAGTAACACGTCATGCGGAATCGAAAGCTGTTATGGTTGTTCCTGCTGCCGGGCTTACTGCTCTATCTCGCAATATTCATGTATCCGACAGTCACGGGATTATTCTATTCCTTCACGAATTGGGACGGCGTTTCGCCGTCCTATCATCTCGTTGGACTGGATAATTATAAGGACACATTGACGAGCATCGTGTTTAGAAAAGCCTTATTCAATAACGTGAAATTCATGATTGCCGTCGTGTTGGCCCAAACAGCCGTTTCTCTCGGCCTTGCGCTGCTGCTGGTGAAGAACCACCGGATTCACGTGGTGCTGCGGGCGCTTTTTTTCTTCCCGGCGGTACTGTCCTCGGTCTCGGTCGGTCTGATTTGGTCGTTCGTGTACGATCCTTCCCTCGGCCTTATCAATGCCGCTTTAGATCGGCTTGGCGCTGACGCCTGGATGCAGAACTGGACGGGAAGCACGCATATCGCGCTCTATGCCATCGCTTTCGTACAGGTTTGGGCGCATGCCGGGCAGATGATGATCGTGTTTATCGCCGGGCTCCAGACGATTCCAGAGGAGCTGAACGAAGCTGCGCGAATCGACGGGGCAGGGAGATGGCAGATCTTCCGGAGGATAACGTGGCCGCTGCTCGCGCCATCCGCGACGATCGTGGTCGCCTATACGACCATTCAATCGTTCAAGGCATTCGACCTTATCTTCACGATGACCGACGGCGGGCCTAACTACGCTACCGAGATTTTGACAACGTACATTTACCATACGGCGTTTGCCAGTTATGCTTTCGGGCCGGCGTCAGCGGGTTCCGTGATTTTTCTGATCGTGCTCTCCGTGCTGACAGCGCTGCAATTCAGATTGCTGCGCGGCAACCGGATTGCCTATTCCTAACATGAAGGATGCAGTCTATGCGTATGAAAATAATGAAAAGGACGGTGCTGCTCCTCTATGGAGGTGTGATCGCGGCTCCGCTCTATATCGTATTTATCTCGATGTTCAAGTCGTCGCAGTCGTTCTTCGCGAGCCCGCTCGGCTGGCCGAAGCCCTTCACGCTGAACAATCCGATTACGCTGTTTCGCGAGCAACCGATGCTGCAATATTTTTTGAACAGCGTGGAAGTGACCTTCAGCACCGTCCTTTTGGAGCTGCTGCTCAGCACGCTGATTGCCTTCGCAATCTATTGCTTCGGCGGCAAGATTAGCGCGATCGTGTTCGCGTTGTTTACGGCTGGGCTGATCGTCCCGTCGCAGGTTAACATGCTGCCGATTTATTCGCTGAGCCATAAGCTCGGCTGGACGGATCACCATTACGGCCTCATGCTCGTATCTGTTGCGCTGCTCATGCCGGTGTCCGTATTTATGATCGCTGGTTTTATGAAGCTGCTTAGCCATGAGATTATGGAGGCGGCGAGCATTGATGGAGCGGGGGAGTGGCAGCTTTATGCACGCTTCGCGCTGCCGCTGTCAGCGCCGTCGATTGCGGCAGCCGCAACGTTCTTGTTCGTCTTAGTATGGAATGATTTGCTCATTCCGATGCTGATGCTGAACGGAAAGTCGAAGCTGACGCTGCCGCTTGCCATGCTTCAGTTTCGGGGAGAATTCGTCACGAATTACCCCATGCTGCTAACAGGCGTTGTTGTGACGGCCATTCCCATGACGGTGATGTTTCTGTTTCTGCAGCGGTATTTTGTTGCCGGGATGATGGCCGGGTCATTGAAGGGATAACTAATTGAGCATCATATCGTATGGAGGAGGCAGCGTAAATCGCTGCCTCTTCTTTGGTGTTTCTAAGCGTTCTACGCCATGTAGGAGAGATGTGGCGGCAGAAAGGAAGGCGTATAACTTGGGAGCGGCGCTGTCGTTCTTCCATGACCAGCGTTACAATGTAACCGTGACGCATCAGATTGCGGAGGGAGATGGGACGCTTCATGAAACGATATGCGATTGTAACCGGCGCGGACCGAGGATTGGGACTGTCGCTGGTCAAAGGACTTTTGCAGCGGGGGTATCATGTCATTGCGGGTAAATTTATGGAGGGCCTGTCGCAGCTTGATGAGCTGGCGGCCTCGTTTGGGGAGCAGCTGATGCTCGTCGAACTGGACGTTTCCAGCGACGGGAACGTGGCGTTGGCAGCCGAGCGGATCGCGGCCATGACGGAGTCGGTGGACGTGCTGATCAACAATGCCGGCATTCTAGGCGATTGCGAATCGACGATCCTGCAGCCGCTGCCTTTTGCCGAGATGCAGCAGGTGTTCAACGTCAACACGCTCGGTCCGCTTCGCGTGACGAACGCGCTGGCACCGCTTGTGCTCCGCAGCGATGAGAAAATGTTCGTCTATATTTCGTCCGAAGCGGGGAGCATAGGGGCAAACGCGCGAAGCAGCTGGTTCGGGTACTGCATGTCGAAGGCCGCGCTCAATATGCAGGGCGCGCTCATTCACGAGGGCGTGAAAGGTGCCGGAGGCCAAGTGCTGCTCCTTCACCCGGGCTGGGTCCAGTCGTACATGCACGGCGAGCTGAATACGGCCGCGCATCTGACGGCCGATGAGTCCGCAGGTCATATTATGGAGCGGATCGGAGAAGCCGCGGCGGCGCCGAGGACGGATAAACCGGTCTACATGGATTATTTGGGTCAGCCGCTGGCGTGGTAAGATAAATAGATATACCGAGCTATAGGCTCGACGAGAAAGCAGGACTTACGATGAAATTATTGATTCTAGGCGCCACGGGGCGCATTGGCAGGCATTGGCTTAGTCTGGCGGCGATGGATGGGCATGAGGTGACGGCGCTCGTCAGAGATCCAAGCCGCATGCCCCTGACGCATGCGAATATTCAGGTCGTTCAAGGCGATGCAACGAATCTGGAGGACTTGATTCAAGCTTCTAAAGGCGCTGACGCCGTGTTGAGCGCGCTAAGCACGGACGGCGGCCAAGTGCTGTCCGACTGCGGGCCGCTTCTTGTTCAAGCGATGCAGCTGAACGGCATTAAGCGCATCCTAACCATCGGGACGGCCGGCATTCTGGACAGCCGCACGGAGCCGGGGCTTCTTCGCTACCAATCAAACGAATCCCGCCGGACGTTAACGCGCGCGGCGCAGGAGCATCATCGGTTTTACTTGGAGCTGCTGCAGTCCGATCTGGATTGGACCATCGTATGCCCCACGTATTTGCCGGATGGCGAGCAGACGGGGCAATACCGGGTCGAGCGGAATATGCTCCCGATGGATGGGAGGCAAATATCGGTGCCGGATACGGCCGCATTCGCCTATATGCAGCTGTATGAGGATACGTATGTGCGTGCGCGCGTCGGAATTGCGTATTGACCACGCTGCGGCACGTCACGATCTCAATTTCACCTATACGATGACGTGGGAGCAGGGGATACGCGAAGTCGTTGCGGAGCACTAACTCATATGCAACGGTCCGAGGGTTTTGATATCGCTGCGTGCAGTCCGAAGGCTTCTGCTTGTGGTATAATAAATCGCAACGAAAACAAGCAAAGGCGGTACATAACGATGTTCATCGATATACGGTCCCGGCTGAACGAAGCCGATATTCAGGAGCTGCTCGGATGGTCGGTCTTTCCAGATCCGGAGCGGCTGAAGCAGGCCATCACGTTATATGCACAGGATACCCACAGGCTGTTCGGCTATGAATCCGAGGGCGAAGTAGTCGGCTTGATCGGCTATCACGCCGTGGACGGCGGCACGATCGAGATCGACCATATTGCAGTGGCGCCGACAGAACGATACAAGGGCTTCGGCAGAGGCTTGATTCTGGAGCTGTTGGAGCTGGAGAAGCCGGATGTACTTATTGCGGAGACGGACGAGGAAGCCGTCGACTTCTATCGAAGCAGCCGTTTCACGGTGGAGAGCCTCGGTGAGCTGTATCCCGGCACGGAGCGATTCAGGTGTACATATTACGCGGAAGACGAGGAATAGGCTGCAGCACCTGCCGTATAGGAAGGCGTGAAGCAACAAACCCCGTATGCATCGTTTAGCTGTGGCTGAACCATGCATACGGGGTTTGTTTTGCATGAACAAAAAAAGTTCTGCGGCAGGATTGCCGGGAACCTTACTGGTATTATTTAATGACACCTACATCATCGATGAACACGGTTCCTGTCGGCCCCCAGCCTCCGTAGAAGGCAATGCCGTTAATTGTGGAAGCAGGATTCGTAAAGACGACGTTGCTTGCTTTCAGTATGCCGTCTACGTAGATGTCATAGGAATTGGTGAGTATATTTGCTGTGACTTTGATCGTATACCAGGTATTTGGTTTGAAACTCTGGACATTGATATAGTTGCCGTTATTCAAGCGATAAGCTAGATTCGGTCCGGCGGTGTACAGTTCAATAGCGAAGTTCGTGCCGCTCTTTAATCCGAATTTTGCGTAAGGAAACAGGGCCTGCTCCATTACGCTCCATTGCGCGGTAACGGTACCCGACTGAGCGGTAAAGTTTTTTTGTACCAGCGAGGCGCCATTTGCATTGGTATCCGTGATCTTCAAACTTAGCAGCTTATCCTGGGACACATTAACGATGGATGCACTTGAATCGGTCGAATTCGTAACGGTCCAACCTACGGGCGGAGTTCCCGTCGGCATATTATCAAAGGTTTCGCTAACCAGCGTACGTGTGCTTTTCATTACGGTTGGAAACGTCCATGCGTAGTGATGACCTGTTTGCATTAGTGGACGTTTGGAAGCAGCAAAGGCTTCATAGGCCGGATCAGGATAATAATTTGCCATCGCTTCGAATAAATTGCTCGGCCAAGGATCGGATGCCGATGGAAGTTCTGGATTCGCAGCGTAGGGCCACGAAGATGGATGCTGCATGTAGTAAAGGAGGTAATCCAGCGCACTCTTAATTGTCTTCCCTTGCGGAGAAACCCAGTTAAAGAGATCCACGCCTTCCGAATCCAGTGCAACTTGGGCAGCTGCCGTCAATGGAGCCAGATAGAAGTACGTATACTGCAATCCGCTGGCGCCGCGTTTGACTTCCTCGGTAATCGCACCATTCGATGCAATTTGAGCGTCGATTTTCGCTTTGATGAGATCGATTTCGCTCCGAACATGGGCAGGGTCGTCCAAGTAGTGATAAGCCGAAATCGAACCCAGCACGCCCCACATACCCCAATTGTTTGTACGCATTTTATTCGCGTTGGCCACTTTGTCCAGAAACACATCGGATACCCAGCTTTTAAATTGAGCCTTGTCTGACGCATTCCAACCGGAGTAGTTTTGTAAGAGTTCAGCCGATTGGATAAACGCAACTCCTGCATAAGACATAACAAGCGAGCTGTCGTCGCCGCCCACGCCAGTATTGACTCGAGCCCAATTGTTCATGATTTCAATCGCCTTGTCGGCAAAAGAATTCGTTCCGGTAAGCGCATAGGCAGCAGCAGAGACATAAGCGGCCTTCACGTCATCTTGTAATAGGGCGGATGCAGCTATATGGGCGGCAGGACCTGAGTAGTAGGCGGGAACATAGAAGGTTTGTACGGCGCTTGGAACTTCAGTCTGCAGCCATTTTGCTTTGGCTACAAGACTGTCATAGGCAGGTTTCCATGGGGATAAATTAGCTTTTACATTTGATTTAATGGAATCGATTAAGGCTTGTGAATACAAACCGCCCGGATGGGGATAAGCGAATGCTTCTCCGATCATCGAAATCGGGATAAAGAGGAGTGAAGCAATTGTTGCAATCGTTATCTTTCTGAATAAAGATGATTTCATTCTTGGAGCCCCCGAGGAAAAGTATAGGTAAGGAAGGATGAGCAGGATAGAAATGCCTGCGACTAATCGCGTTTGAGTGAAAGAGGAGATCATAAAACCGTTTGTTTTACAAGTTTCGACAGTATCCTGCTGCTCATGATTATATAAGGGGAGGAAGAAATGAGCATCTAACTTTGGACCTATATCGTTACCATAATTATGAACAATTGCCTAAGGAGGCGAAGGTAAAAGGTCGAATGTTCTCCTAGAACGAACAAAGAGCAGCGGCTTATTTAGCCGCTGCTTCTCCTGCACCATATTTTTCCTCTAAATGTAGGATGTGCTTATGGCCCCAATCGTTCATCATTTCGACAATGGGGAAGATGGTCTGACCGTATTCGGTAATGGAGTATTCTACCTTGGGCGGGATCTGCATATAGATTTCACGATGGACGATGTCGTGGTATTCCAGCTCTCGTAGCTGCGCGGTGAGCATTTTCTTGGTGATGTCTGGGATGGCCTTCTGCAGCTCGCTGAACCGAAGCGTACCTCCGGTGCCTAGATGGTAAAGAATGATAGGCTTCCATTTTCCGATAAGGATATCAAGTGCCGCTTCTGCTTTACATTCGACCATATCCAGTCCTCCTCTATGGTATCTAAAATGATACTAAGATACATTAATGTGCCTACTTCCGAAGATGGCTTCTAGAGCGTATTATACGCCTAAAGACATACAATACACAAGGGAGCTGGTCAAAATGAATATCGCGTTGTGGATCGGTCAAGCATTGTTGGCATTAATGTTTTTGAATGCAGGGGTTATGAAGACGATTCAGTATGAGAAGTCGAAAGCTAAAATGCCATGGATGAAGGAATATTCCAAAGGGCTGGTTCATTTCATCGGCATTGCCGAGCTGCTTGCTGCTGTGGGATTCATTCTGCCGGCTGCACTTGGCGTGCTGCCATGGCTGACTGGCGCCGCGGGCGTAGGCATCGCTATCATTATGGTGCTCGCGATCGGCGTTCACGGCAGAAAGGGAGAATACGGCGCCGTCGTGATGAATATCGTCCTGCTAGCGATCAGCGTATTTATTGCAATTGGCCGTTTCTAAGCGGAGGGAGGTTCCTTCCTCCTCCTAGGTATAGTTTAACGACAAGACGCCGGTGTTCATCCCTCAGGGGTGAGCTGGCGTTTTTTGCGTCCTTGCATGCCGCGGCATGCTAACACCGATAGGAAAAGGGTGGTAAACTAGTGAGAGCGCGCTGCGTCCGAATAAAGTGGAAATCGTACAATGAACCGACGGAACTGCGCCATTGAGCGAACGGCTGTTATCATGGAGAATAAAAGCATGCATCATATTCGGCAAGCCCCGCAATTCCGCTTCCGAAGTCGTGTTCATGCAATCGGAAGCGCCGCGGGCTGCTGTACGCGAAGGGGAGATCGGCATGCTGACGCAAGAGCAGTTGAAGCAGTACGATGAGCAAGGGTATATCATTATGGAGCACCTATTTTCCGAGGCGGAGATGGATGGCATTCGCTGTCATATCGACGCGCTGGACGAAGCGTCTTCGCGCCGCTTGGAGCAAGGACGGGACTTCATCAGCCAGGCTAACCAGATTAATTTTACGAGCCATTTGAATTATCAGCATCCTGATCTGCAGCGTTTTATCGCGGACGATCGGTTTGTGGCGATTACGACGGCGATTCTGGGACCGAATACGCGGCTTTATTGGGATCAGTCCGTGTACAAACGCCCTGAGGCTAGCCGAGATTTCCCTTGGCATCAAGACAACGGCTATGTACCGACCGAGCCCGTGCATTACGTAACCTGCTGGCTGGCGCTGGAAGATGCCACGATCGCGAACGGATGCATTTGGGTTCAGCCGGAGAGCCATAAGCAAGGATTCGTCGAGCATGTGTATTCGGAAATCGGTTATGTGTGCTATCAGGGCGAGGACCCCGGCATCCCGGTCGAGTTGAAGAAAGGCAGCATGGTGGTCTTTCATTCCTTACTCTTTCACCGCAGTACGCCGAATCGGAGCCAGACGACACGCAAGGGCTATGTCATTCAATATTCCGTAACAGGCGCCTTCAACCCGGATACCGGCAAGGAATTTTTGAGCGGCCCGTTGATTGCCAAGAACGGCCAAAGCGCGTACAACGGCTTCGTAACGCAAGCGCAAGTCGAACAGGGCGAGCACTTCCATGCCTAGCGTGGTCCGTTGCTGCGCGAACAATGTGCGGCAGTTTCAATACGGCGTTACGCTGCAGGCGCTGGCTGACCGCGGCGAAGACGTGAAGCTGGAGCGCTGCGTAAGCTTCTGCATTGGCTGCCGGCGAGAGCCGCAGGCGATGATCGACGGGAGGCTGCAAGGTTCGGATAATCTGGCGGCGTTTAAGGTAATTCTGCTCGGCGAGGGACAGGAAAGAAACGACGCAGCGGGCTGAAAGCGAGAGGAGTATCAACATGATTGGACTGGCAGTTGAGGACGGGTGGCGGATAAGGCCGTCGGTGGTGGGCCATGCGTATTACGATACCTTGGATATCCAAGATATCGTCTATCCGCACTGGGTGGTGAGTTACATTACCGAGGGAGAGGTTGAGACCCATGTAGGCAGCGTGGCTAGTGCCGCACATGCGGGACAAGTGATGCTGCATGCCCCTCATCTGCCTTTCTCGGAGTATGCTAGCCGTGGGGGCAATCATCGCTGGTTCGCCGTGGAGGCTGTCCATGCGCACGAGGTGGATCTGTTCCGCAAATACCCCGTTAGCGAAGTGACGACGATTGCAGACCCCGGCAGGTATATGCAAACGTTCGATCAGATGCTGGCCGCTTGGGAACGCCAAGACGGACCGTTTCGTGAAATGGAAATATCGAGTCTATGTCAGCTGCTGCTCGCCCAGCTGCTTCAGAGCTGGGACAACGGCGGCAGAGAGCCAAGGAAGCTACCGAGCGAGAAGAACGACGATCGCTTCCAATTACTCATCACCTATATGAGCTCTAATCTGAATGAGAAAATCTCACGCGAACAGCTGGCCGGCCTCGTGCATATGAATCCGAATTACTTGGATCGCGTCTTCGCCGAGAAGTTCCGGCTGACGCCGATGCAGCTGCTGCGGGAGCTGCGTTTGCGAAGAGCAAGCCGCCTGCTGGAGGGTACGGAGCTGCCGCTATCGCAAATCGCGGCCCAATGCGGTTTGGGCGATGCGGCTTACCTTAGCCGCCAGTTCGCCAAGCGCTATGGGCTGACGCCAGGTGCTTACAGGGAACGGGCTAAGCGAAAGAATCAGCATTACTATGGCGTGTCCGTGCTTACGAAAACGAACTAACTCACATGCTCCGTTGTTGTTTCCTCTTGAGCTGCTTGGGCTGCAGCTTCTTTCTTCTTGGCAGCTTTGCCGCGTAAGAACCTCCACAGCGCGCCGCCTCCGGCAATCACGATAATCCAGAATTTTTTGGCGAAGAGCAGAATGGCCGCGAGCAGGCCGACCTTCTTGGCAACGAGCAGGCCGCCGCCTCCGAGAATCAATGCGGTCAGGCCGTATTTGGAGGTTTTGTCTGTCGAGGCGTCATAGTCCTCGTATCGTTTGCCGCTCTTCAGCGCGAAGGCAGGAAGGACCGACTTCTCCATCGTCACGCGGTCGGCATCCAGATGCGCCGGGTCCGATACCAGAATGGCCGATACGACGCCTTCGCGCGTTAGAATCCGGACGTTGTGGTTAATCAGCTTATTGCCTCCTGCATCATGCGCGAGAAGCGACCAAGACAGGCTGTGAAGCTGTTCGTCATAATGGGGCGGCACGCTCCAGCTGTCCACATAGAGCTTATTGGCGTCCTCCAAATCTTTATTGGCTTCTTCCGTTCCTATCTTGTAGCTGTCAAGGAGAGCATCCGCATCGATAGCATCTTTCTCGTCGTCTGCCACGTGGCCCGATTCCTCATATTCGATATAAACAACCCATTGCTGCGCTTCATCCACAGGGAAGACGCTGCCGATCTCGTTCTCGTTCGGCTTGCCGCCGATGATCGTCTCGTAGGTCATGGTGTCCGCTTTGTTCAAGAAGACGAGCTCCTTCGGCAGCGTCAGCTCCGCGAGACCGTCACCCAGCTCAAGCTTCTGTCCTGCGCCTTGGACCCAATTTAGTTTGGCTGCATTGGCAGCATTGGCAGCATTGGCAGCGGGTGCTGCTTCTTCTGCGGAAGCGGATTCCGGCAGTGCAAGCTGAAGCAGCAGCAGCGGCAGAATAAAGGCTGTTCCGGCTGCACCCTTCAGCCAAGTCGGCCAATTGCGTTTGTCGTTCATTTGTTCATGTCCTCCCCGGTTCTCTTGTTCTCTCTAGGATATAACTGGATTTCATTCCAACAATATCCGTTCTATTATCGGACCATCTTCCAGGAACTTTAATATTTTTTTGTAAATAAAGGAGTCAGCCGAAGGGGAACAATGAGTTATGCACAAAGTTATCCCCGTCATGCACATGCACCAAAACCATGAATCATTTGTAAATGAATAACTAATAAACATATCCACAGGACGAGTTATCCACATAGGGATACCGATCCAGGCCGAATAGCGGAGGCGTCGTAGTCCTTTCGTCCGAGGAGGAGCCGCTCCTTTAGAGAGAGCTTGTATCCTGCCATTGCTTCTTCCCTGTTACCCTGCCTCTGCAAACGACAAAAAAGCGTCCCGGCTTCAAACTGCTTGAAGCGGAACGCTATTCTCATATTCACATCTAACTCCGAGCGTCTATTCCGAATATCGGATAAACGAAAGAATCAGGTCCTGGCGATGGTCGCCGAAATCCGCGCCGAACAGATTAAGGCCGCGGCAATTCTCCGAATCCTCGCTTACCTCGAGCCGAATACGGATCGGCTTATTGTACTGCAAATTCAACGCGTCCAGCGCCGCCGCCGCGCTTGGAACACCATTCACGAGACTGCCTTCCTTCGTGATGCGCCACTGCGTCAATTGTCCGTATTCCGTACCGCTGCGCCATTTGTCGGGCGTTAATTTGCCCTTGCGGTCGCCAAGATCGCCTGGGCTTGTCCAAGTGCCGACGGGCACATCATTAATGAAGAGCGAAATATCGGACGGCCATTCCATTTGAAAGGAAGGTGCCTCGGCGCACAGCTCCGCGCTGAAGCAGAGCTCGTCGATCGTAACCCCCGGCGGCATGGGGTTGGCAAAATAATATTCCACGTAGCCGGCTCCGGAGAACCACAGCAGCGATGCATCGGCACGCTCCGGCATATAGAAGGAACGCGGATCGTCCAGCGATCCCACGTGGATGCAGTCCCGGTTGACGAGTCCGCAGGTTGGCTGCACCGAGCAGTGCGCGAACATCCCGATCGGCATATGCAGCTCTTCCGTGCGGTGCAGGCCTTCGCCGAGCTTCACGGGCAGGTCAAGATGGATGGACCGGCAGGTGACGGAACAGATTTTCTCGCGGTTTGCGCCCAGCGTCGAAGAGACCAGCTCCACCGCTTCTAAGATTTGCACATTGATTGAAATCGTCGGCTGCGCTACCCCGATCGCTTCCGCCAGCTGACTGACGCTCATCGGCTTCTCGCCAAGCGCCTCCAGTATGCGGACGCGCACGTCACCGGACAACGCTTTCGCAACGTCGACAATGCGTGCGGAGGGATAGCGTAACGTATCTTGTATAGATTCGCTCATGGGTTTGAATCCGCCCTTCATTGGTCGGTTAATATGCTTCTAGTGTACAAGAAAAATAGTATATTGTAAAAGTATAATACATATTGATAATTATATATACCGATGCTAGAATAGGTTAAAATCCATACCTTCATTCCATTAACCCATTTGAAAGGTTGTGCTCATTAGATGACAGCTCCAGCTTTGCAAACAGCGGCAGTAGAAGTACCGCGTCCCGAATATCCGCGCCCGGATTGGCAGCGCCGGGACTGGGTGAGTTTAAACGGAATCTGGTCGTTCCAGCTTCAGGAAGAACAAAATGAAAGCGGTTCTACGCAGCCGTTGGGCGAGTTCGACAGCGAGATTACCGTTCCGTTCTCTTGGGCAAGCCCGCTGTCCGGCATCGGACGCAATGAGCGCGGCATCGGCTGGTATAAGCGCGAAGTGGCTTGGACGCCGGCGGTTAGCGGCTCCGTGCTGTTCCTGCATTTCGGCGCGGTGGATTACCGCTGCGACGTGTGGATCAACGGTACGCATGTCGGCTCGCATTCGGGCGGTTACGGCGAATTCGAGTTTGACGTGACAGGCGTTTGGCGGACGGATACGGCGAATCTGATCGTTGTGCGTGCGGAGGATTTCGATTTGAAATCGCAAACGCGCGGTAAGCAGGGCTATGGCGAGATTCGCGGCATTTGGCAGCCGGTGTGGCTGGAGTCGCGTCCGCAATCCTATGTTCAGCAGGCGAAGTTCAGCACGAAGCTGGACGGTACCGTCCATGTTCAGGCGACGGTCGTTTCGAGCCAGCCTGGTGAAGCGGCCCTTCAATTCAGCTTTGCGGATGGTGCCGTGCAGCATGCCGAGAACGTGACGCTCGCTCTGGGCACGAACAGTATCAGCATTTCCTTCCAAGTAGCGGATCCGCAGCTGTGGAGCCCAGAATCGCCGCATTTGTACGAAGGGGAGATTACGCTCGCAAGTAGCGACGGCACAGATTCGATTGCAACGTACTTCGGCATTCGCGAAGTCGGTACGGCATTGTTCGGCGACCGCAAGTACCGCTGGATTACGCTGAACGGCAAGCCGGTGTATTTGAACGGTGCGCTGGATCAGTCCTTTCACGAGGAGGGTTTCTTCACTTATCCGACGGATGAGGAAATGCGCAACGAGATTTATTTGCTGAAACGGCTTGGTCTTAACTTTGTCCGCATTCACATTAAACCGGAGGAGCCGCGCAAGCTGTACTGGGCGGATAAGCTCGGCATGCTGGTGATGGAGGATATGCCATGCTTCTGGGGCAACCCGGACGAGACGGCCCGTGCAGGCTACGAACGCGAAGCGAAAGAAATCATCGACCGCGATTACAATCACCCGTCGGTATTCAACTGGATCATGTTCAACGAAACATGGGGCTTGTGGACGGATGCCGAGACGATAAGCTTGACGAGCCAAGGCGCTGACTCGAAGCAGGCGTATTTGCCGGAAACCCAGGAATGGGTCAGATCGATGTACCACTGGGCGAAGAACTATGATCCTACGCGCATTATCGAGGATAACTCGACGTGCAACTGGGACCACGTAGAATCGGACATCAACTCCTGGCATTTCTATATCAATGGCTACGAGAATCTGCGCGAGCATGTCTCGATGGTGGTGGACAATACTTATCCGGGCTCATCCTTCAACTATACCGGCGGCAACGTGCAGTCCGACGCACCGCTGATGAACAGTGAATGCGGTAACGTCTGGGGCTTTAAGGTTGGCGCGGGGGACAGCGACCTCGCATGGCATTACCGCTACATGATGAATGAATTCCGCCGTCACGACCAAATGTGCGGCTTCGTCTTTACAGAGCTGCGCGACGTGACGAACGAGTTCAACGGCTATTACCGCTTGGACGGCCGTGAGAAGTTCTTCGGCTATGAGGGCTTCGTGCCTGGCATGTCGCTTGCAGACCTGCATGCGCCGGATTTTATTGTCATCGACGCGCCGCCTTGCCAAACCGTGAAAGCGGGAGAGCGGGTATCGGTGCCTCTGCTCCGTTCGAGCTATTCGGACCGATACCACGGACAGAAGCTGCAGCTGCATTGGGAGCTGTGGCACGACAACCTCGGGGTGCGCGTAACCGGCGATCGTGGAACGGTCAAGCTGGACTGGAACGGCTACGGCGTAGCTCCGATTGACGCGCCGCTCGAATTCGACCTGCCGAAGCAGGATGCGGTGGCGGTGCTTGCGCTGACGCTGCGCGATGTGGCAGGCACGGTCGTGACGCGGAACTTCACGACCTTCGACGTTCGCGGCGGAAGTGAAGTGCCTGTCTATGATGCAGAAGGCCTCTTCATTGCCGTTCCCGTTACGGGCTTCGAAGAGCAAACCTTCGCCTACCAATGGAATGCCATTCAAGAAGGCAAGGCGAACGGCGGCAAAGAAGGTCGTTTCGTCTACGAGGTTACGCTTCCTGATGCAAGCGAGCATGGGCTGGTGCAGTATGTCGATATCGCTTTTGAAGCAAGCGCGAAGCGTCTGCTTGCGCGTAACGTTGAGGGCGTGAAAGAAGAAGCGCATACGATTTCGTTCATGCACGGCGCCGAGGCGAACGTGGAGTACAACTCCAATACGTACTATATGACGGACAGCGAACGTCATGAGTCGATTGTCCACGTTCTCGTCGACGGCGAGAAAGTCGCATCGTTCTACCTGCCGGATAATCCAGCGGATAGCCAAGGCGTACTCTCGTACCACTATCAGAAGACGCAGGATCAGCTCGATGAAGCAGGCTCCTACGGCTATCTCTGCAAGGTAGCCCTGCCGGCTGCCATCACGGCGAAGCTTGACCGCAGCCGCAGCTTCAAGCTGGCGCTCGAAGCAGGCGAAGGCGGCTTGGCGCTGTACGGCCGCAATGCAGGACGTTATCCGATCGATGTACTCGTGAACGTAAGATAGATTCCGCATAGCAGGTGGAAGTAAACAAACAGGGCAGCCGCCGGCTGCTCTGTTTGTTTTGGCTGTCTATGCCTGTGCAGCCTGAAGCGAGATGGTACCGGTACTAGAAGAAGTTGGTACTTATGGAGATGCGCGAGCCGGATTACAATGAAGCCATAACAAATAACCGCAGGCGGTTATCGGGAGGAACAACGAAATGGACTTGGAAAATATGACTTCGGCACGGAATAAAATGCGCTTCTATCGTCGCCGTAACACCCCGACGTATACCTTTATGGCATGGGCGGCTTTCGTGCTGGCAAGCGGCTTCGAATTCGTAGGGATCTACAATCTGGATGAGCCCTTGTCCGTTCAAGGCTACTACGCGGTAACGGGCGTGCTGCTGATCATAACCTCGTTCCTGCTTCAGAAAGTGGCGCGCGACAACGATGAGGATAACTTCCTGAAGGAGCACAATCCAAGCTACCGCCGGAGAAATACGACCGCGTTCTCGTTCATGTCTTGGGCCGGCTTCGTGCTTGCGATAATGGCACAATATATCGGTCTCTACAATCTGCAAGAGCCGCTTTATGTTAAGGGCTACTACGCGATCGGCGGTGCGTTCCTAATCGTCGCATGTCTTGTGCTGCAGAAGACGATTCGGGACAACGAAGAGGACAAACTGAGTCTTGAAGATACGGAGGAGTAGGAGCGCAGAAATTTGGCGTGATGGATCAGTAAGAAATTAGAAGGAATTATAGGGCTTCTTCCATTAGGGGGGAGCTCTTTGCATCCCGGTAATTAGTTCGTTCTTTATAGAAGAAAGAAGATTAAATCCCCCTTGAAAAGATAAGATCAACGTCTTGTTTCCGCTCGAATCTCGTTATATGCTTTGGTGACAAGATGGAGAGAGGCGGGGGCGCTATGCTGGTTCTGATCGTCGACGATGAGTGGGAGATTCGCGAGGGGCTGCGCCGGAATTTTCCGTGGACGGATTACGGAATCTTGGAAGCGATTACAGCCGATGACGGCGATAGCGCGCTGGAATTGGCTGTGCAGCGGAAGCCGGACCTAATCCTGACGGATATCCGCATGAAGCGAATGTCGGGTCTAGAGCTAATCGAGCGCTGCGGTGCGGTGCGCGCCGAAGGCTGGAAGTCCATCGTGATTAGCGGCTATGACGACTTCGAAATGGTGCGCAGCGCGATGAAGCTTGGTGCAATGGATTATTTGCTGAAGCCGATCAACACGTTGGACCTTGGCGATATTTTAATACGAATGATCGACCAGCTTCAGAAAGAAAAGCGCGACCGGGATAACGAAATCCTACTTCACTCGCATGTACAGAACGCGCTTCCGAAGATGCGCGAAGAAGTACTGCGCGAGCTGGTTGAATTCAAATATAACGCCTATCGGGAAACAAGAATCGCGCATCGGCTCAGGACGCTGGAATTGGATTGGCTCATGAGCGATCGATTGGCGCTGCTTCTTATTGAAGCTGATGATCTGAAGGCGGTCGAGAGCCGTAACGAACGGAATCTGATCTTGTTCAGTATTGGCAATGTCGTCCGTCAGACGCTGGAAGAAGACTGCATGCACCATTCCGTGCTTTATGCCGACGGCAAGAACCGCTGGGTGCTGCTGCTGGAATGCCCGGATGCTGCCAGGCTGGAGTCTTACAAGGAGCTTGGACAGCTGTGCATTCGCCGCATCCACCAATTCGTGAAGATTCATGTGAGCGCAGCGCGCTGTTCTTCCATCGGCCATGCGAGCGATCTGCACGCGCTTTATACGGAAACGGAGGAAATTTTAGAGCAGAAAGCCGTGTACGGCGGCAACCGGCTGTTGACGGGACTCGGCTGGGAGAGCGAGGAAGAGCAGGATAAGCTCTCTATTCGGCAGCCGGCGGAGGTGCTGGACCTGATCCGATACGGAACGGATGACGAGATTCGGACGGCGATGAAGCTTTTCGTGGAGATGGTCCAGTGCTGGTCCTTTACGCAGATCAAGGACATTCAGCAGCGCATCTTCGAATGGCTGCTCGACCTCTTCAAGAAAGCGCGGCATCACGGATGGTCGGACATGAGCTGGGAACGAAATCCGATGGCCGTCTGGGAGCATCTGGAGCAATTCGATACGTTGGAATCGCTGAAGGATCAAGTGGAACAATTTCTATTGGCTATTGCAGATGGCTTCCGTAAGCAAACCATGTCCCCGTGCCATATTATCCAAGAAGCAGAGAAGTTCATTCACAGGCACTATGCCGAGAGCTTGACGCTGCCGAGCGTGGCCGAGGAGGTTCACGTAACGCCGGTTTGGCTGAGCAAGCTGTTCAAGAAAGAAACGGGCAAAACATTTCTTGAATACTTAACCGACATTCGAATGGAGCGGGCGAAGGGGATGCTCGAAGAGGTGCAGTACAAGATTTACGAAGTATCCTCGGAGGTGGGCTACAAGGATCCCGTTCATTTTACGAAGCTGTTCAAGAAACAGACGGGCTACACGCCGAAAGAATACCGCAGGCTGCAAGGGATTGCAGGCCATGAATAGCCCCGTTTCGCTCCGCCTTGCGTCGTCGTTTCGAAACCGGATGATACTGATCTTCTTCATGATCATTATCGTCCCCTTTTTATTGTTTGCTTATTACGCGCATATTAAGGCCATCGAAGGGATCTCCAATGCGAACATGACGGCATCTATTAATTACTTGCGCCAATCGCGGGGCAACTTCGAGAGCTATTTGGAGGCATTGAACGATCAGGTCAACGGTTTGATCGGCAATAAGCAGCTTCAGCGCCTGCTTGGCGAGCCGCCGCCGGCTAACGCCGCATCGGAGGATGCGTTCACGCTGAATATGGTTAGCTTGATTTACCAGAAGACATCAACAATCGATGCCTTTCGGATCCATGTGTATCCAATCGATCCGTCCAAATACACGGATTACATGAGCACGATCGGCGAGCCGGACCACGTGCAGGACGAGCCGTGGTTTCAAAAATCAATCGGGACTGTCAGTCCGACCTGGCGGTTATCGATGCCGGAGAAAGGCAAGTTTCAACGGCCGCTGCTTACCTATATCAAGCGTTTCTCTGGTTTGTATGATCAGGCTCCGAGAGGCATCATCGCCACCGACTTGTCCGAGGACCAGCTGAAACGGTTCTTTTCTTCCGGTAGGGGAATGAGTAAACAGAAGGTGCTGCTGCTGGACGAGAAGGGGACGGTCGTCTACGACTCACAAACGAACGAGTGGACGGGCCGTCCGTTTCCTTCAGAGCCGTTTACTCGTCACGTCTCGGACGGCTCCCAGGGTTCTGGTTCGCAGACCGTTACGATCAATGGCAGCAAGTATCTAGCGACGTATGTCCGCATGGATAGCTATCCATGGGCAATCGCAAGCCTGACGCCGCTGAATGAACTGACGGGAGCCATTGCGGAGATTAACCGGCTGCTTGTTATTTTTCTAGTCATTTATTTGATCTGCTGTATTGGCGTGGTCCTCTATATTACGGCGTATTTTACCCAGCCCATTGCCCGGCTTGTCCGTTATATGAGAAGGCTGGAGGCGGGCAACTTGCAGCAGCTCATTCCGACTTCAACTCGTCAGGACGAGGTTGGCTGGCTGTACCGCGGCTATGGCAGCCTGATCCGCCGGATCGAAGGGCTAATAGAGGAGGGCGCGCGGGCGGAGCGGCAGAAGAAAGAGCTGGAGTTTCAGGTGTTGAGTCATCAGATCAATCCTCATTTTCTATATAATACACTGGAGTCCATTCGTTGGAAGGCGGAGAATCATGGCCGCAGCGAGATTAGCGAAATGGTTTCCGCACTTGGCAATCTGCTTCGGCTTAGCTTGAACCAAGGTAAAGAGGTTACGACACTCGGGCGCGAAATCGAGCAGGTAAAGGCCTACGTACAAATCGAGCAGGCGCGCATGCGGCAGGCGATCCGCATCTTGTATTCGGTCGACAATGAACTAAAGGACATACCGTTTCTTCGCCTGCTGCTGCAGCCGCTCGTCGAGAATGCCATTCAGCACAGTATACGGGACAACTTCGAGCAGGGTAAAATCCTGCTGTCCGCCCGCCAAGAAGGCAATGAACTCGTGGTCGATCTCGTTGACAATGGCAGCGGTATTCCTGTGGAGGTGCTTGAGAAACTGGAACAGGGAGCCAACCCGCACGGGAAATCAGCGGAAGGAGCCAAGGGCGTTGGTCTGCGCAATGTCAATGATCGTCTGAAGCTCTACTTCGGCGACAACTGCAAGCTGAGCATCGAGACCTCCCCGGGGCAGGGCACACGTATAACGCTTCGACATCCCATCTTAGGAGAGGATGCTCTGGGCAAGTCTTAATATGACTGAGGAGCATGGGCTGCGCAATCGAAAGTATGACCAAAAGTTGCTGTGCTATTCGCGTACGTTGATTGGGCTTCTCTCAATCAGTCTTGTTATAGAAGAGAAGGAGAAGCCCCGCTATTCCGTAGAGTCAATAACGTGAGAGATTCCACTTGTAGGGAAGGGGCTCGCTTATCTGCACCTGCATTTATAGCTAGAAAGCATGAGCAGAAAATGGATTTGAATATTTTTAAAAAACAGTTGCATCTTTCGAGAGGTATATGGTATATTCTAATTCCGGCC